>DAIUET010000118.1:0-9431 GCA_036845045.1 Gemmatimonadaceae bacterium
ATCGGGAGGCCCGTCCGGTACGAAGTGCGGTGCCTCGATGCGGACGGTGGGGTGAAACAGGTCATTCGCCGCGACGTGCCGCGGCTGCCCGTCACAAAGGCAGCGCGCGACGCAGTCATCGCGGCGCGAAGCAAGCCCGGGCCAGCGGTTGCCGGGCACAGCACACCCTCGGCGGCGCAACTCGAGCAAATGGCGCTCAAGACCCCGTTTGCCGAATCGCTTCCTGCCTATGACTGGATCACCGGTGGACAGGACGGTGAACTGTGGGTAAGCGATTTCCTCCTGGCCCACCACACGCGTCCCTATTGGGAGCCATTGCCCGCCAGCGCGACCCGTCGCTGGAATGTTTTCGCCCGCGATGGGACCTGGATCGCCGCCATCGACGTGCCGGCGCGTTTCATTCTCAAGGAAGCGGGCCGCGATTACCTGCTCGGCGTGACGCGCGATGACGACGGCGTGGAAGGTGTCGCCATGTACCGGATCGTCCGGTGATTCACCAGTCGCTCAGGCCGTCTCCTTCGGCTGCGCCACATCTACACGAGTTGAAAGCTGAAAGTTGGAAGTTGGAAGTTGGAAGCTGGTCTCCTCCCACCTCTACCTTCCAACTTCCACCTTTCCAGCTTCCACCTATGGGTTTGGATACATCGCCACCGGCAGCTTGGTGATCCCGCGCTCCTTCTTCTGCTTTTCGACCATCTTCGCCACGTCGGCCAGGAGCTTCTTCGCGTCGTAGACGATGCCGTCCTTGATCGTCCACTTCACGCCGCCGACGCGCTCGACCTTGCCCGTCCTGTCGTTGAGGCGGACGAACCCGTTTCCGTAGAGCACCTTCAGGTTGGCGATCGGGTTCTCGCCGACGATGGCCATGTCCGCCAGCATGCCCGGCCGCACCACGCCGTACTGGATCGGAGTGCCTAACGGGCGGTGGATTTCCTCGGCCGCGTGAAGCGTCGCCGACCGGATCACCTCGAGCGGGTGGAAGCCCGCCTCCTGGAAGTTCTCCAGCTCCTCGATGTACGAGAAGCCGTACGTGTTGTAGATGAACCCGGCGTCCGTCGACGGCGTGACCCGGCCGCCCATGTTCTTGTAGTCGTTGATGAACTCCATCCACACCTGGTAGAACTTCTTCCACGCCACTTCGTCCCACGTGGTCCAGTTGTAGAAGTACGCGCCGTGGTTCTCGCGGTTCGGCGTGTAGAAGTCCCAGAGGGAGGGCAGCGTGTACGTCTCGTGCCACTCGGCGGTGCGGCGCTTCACCAGGTCACGGCCCGACATGTACGTCGTCATGGTCGGGTCCAGCGTGGCGTCGTTGTCCTTGAGCAGCTTGAGGAACGCGTTCCATTTCTCGCTGCGCGGCGTCACCAGGTTCCACTGCCGCGCCACCTGGCCGAACCGCCATTGCTCGTCATTGTAGTTGTACGTGTCCGGATACGGCTGGATCGAGGTGTTGTCATACATCGCCTCGAAGATGCCGTAGTAGTGCGTGATGGCGCCGAGTCCGAGCTTGACGGCATCGGCCGCGTTCATCTGGGCCACGCCCGTCTGGGCGAGGTGCGCGGTCGTGCCGAGCTTGTTCTTCTTTGCCTCGTCGATGAGCGCCGCCATGATGGACGGCTCGTGCGCGCCCAGCTTGAGGCAGTCAGCACCCGCCTGCGCTGCATACCGAACCCACTCGCGCGCCTTCTCGGGGGTCTGGACCGGCCCGCCGGTCCAGCCCTGCCCCTGTCCCATCCGGTGACAGGAGACCAGGCGAGGCGCCGTGATCTCATTGGCGGCGCTACGGGCCTTTTCCTTCAACGAGTACTCGAACCCGCCGAAGGGGACGCCGCGCACCGTCGTGACGCCGTGTCCGAGCCACAGCTTGTAGACGTATTCCGATTCCGGCGCCTTCGGCACGCCGCCGGTGTGCACGTGCAGGTCGATGAATCCGGGAAGTACGTACATCCCTTCGGCCTGGATCTCGCGCGCCGGACCCTGTGGGCGCCCGCGCGGGTTGATCGGCACGCCGGGGAACCCGACGTCGGCGATCCGCGTGATCCGGTTCCGTTCGACGACGATGTCGACCGGACCACGGGGTGGCGCGCCGGTGCCGTCGATCAGCGTGGCGCCGCGAATGATCAGCCGATCGAACGGGCCCTCACCCTCCGCCCGGTTTGGCGCCGGTGCGGCATCCTGGCTGGCGGCGGGCGTGGCGGTAAATGCAACCAGCGCACTGGCGGTAACGAGCAGTGCCTTCGTGAGATGGGCGGCCATGACGATGGAGCTCCGCGTCGGGGGGTCGTAGGTGCTTCCGGGCTCCAGAGAAAGACGGGAATGGGCCGCTTTCAGTCAAGCCTCGACTGCCGGGCAAACGCCGCCAGGAGCTGGCAGGGATCAATCCGGTGGGAGGATGGATCGCCGCCGTCCACCTCCGCCGGGGAGTTCGTCACCGCGACGGGGAGCGAAACGGTCTCGAAGCGGAACCTTACTCGCCGCGCAACGCCTCCTGCGGGCCGAGACGCGCGGCCGATCGCGCGGGGACCAGGCACGCGACGACCGCCGCGAGCAGGAGCACCACCGTCACTGACGCCAGCGTGACCCAGTCCCTGGCATCGACGCGATACAGGAGCGACGCGATCTGCCCGGCCAGCGCGATCGCCGTGGCCAGCCCGAGGCCGGCCCCGACAGCCGCCAGCGTCAACCCCTCACGCACGATCATTCGCACGATCTGCCCGGCGGACGCACCAAGCGCCATGCGAACGCCCATCTCCCGCGTGCGCTGTCGCACCATGAAGGCGATGATGCCGTACACGCCGATCGCGGCCAGCAGCAGCGCCGTCGCCGCAAAGCCGGCGATTACCATGAGATAGAATCGTGGCTGCGCCAGCGAAGCCGCCACGAGCGATTCGCCGGTGGTGAAGTCGAACAGCGGCAGGTCGGCGTCGACACCCCGGATGACGCGCCGCACGCCGCTGAGCACCGCGACGGACGACGCCGTGCCGCGCAGGATGAAGGTGAGTTCGTCGAGCGGCCATTGATCGGCAACCGCGTAGTACGCGGGAGGCGCGTCGAGGGCGAGTCCCAGTTGCCTGACGTCGCCCACGATGCCGACGATCTCCCCGCCCAGCGAACGACCTTCGCGTCCCCAGCCGGTTTCGATGTAACGGCCGATCGCGTCGCCGTTCGGGAAGAAGCGGCGCGCAAGCTCCCGGCTCACGAGCATTACTGGCGGAGAATCCCAACGGTCCTGTGCCGAGAATCCACGCCCGGCGAGAAGCGGAATTCCCATGGCGGAGAAATACTCCGCTGTCGCGACCCGCACCTGCCCCCGCGGCTCGTTCGCCGGATCGCCGTCCTTGCCGTCGATGGTGAACGTGAGCTGAAACCGTGTGTCGGTGAGCGGAAGCCCGAACGACGCTGCGACGCGGTCCACACCCGGAATGCCCCGCAGTCCGTCCAGCGTCCGGTCCAGGAACACCCGCTGGTCCGCCAGCCGTGCATAACGAGACGGCGGAAGCGTCACGGTGAAGGCCGTCAGCCCATCCGGACGAAAGCCCGGATCCACGCGTTGCAGGCGCGCAAAACTCCGGAGGAGCAGCCCCCCGCAGGCCAGCAGCACGATCGCCATGGCCAGCTCGGAGACGACGAGGATGCGGCGCAAACGGAGTCCACCGAACCGCCCCGCGGCACCGCGTCCCTCGGCCTGCAAGCGCGTCCGCACGTCGTGACGCGACGCCTGCAGGGCCGGCGCGATGCCGAAGGCGATGCCCGTCACGAGCGCAAGTCCGAACGTGAAGGAGAAGATGATCCCGTCGATGCCGACGTCCGCGAGGCGCGGGATGGCCGGAGGCGCGAACCGGACCAGCAACGCCGTGCCGGCGACGCCCAGTGCGAATCCCAGGGCGCCGCCGGCCAGCGCCACCACGAGGGCCTCGGTCACGAGCTGCCTGACGATGCGTCCCCGACCCGCCCCCAGGGCGGCCCGGACGGCGATTTCAGTATCGCGCGCCGCGGTCCGTGCCACCATCAGGCCCGCGACGTTGGCGCAGACCACGAGCATGACGAGTCCGACGGCGCCAAGCAGGACGAACAGCGGGCGACGGTAGTCGCCTACGATCGATTCGTGCAAGGACCGGGCAAAGGCGGTGTACCCCGTATTGTGGCGGGCATCGCGTTGCTCGAGGAGTTCCGCGACGCGCGCCACGTCATCATTGGCCTGCTCCAGCGTCACGCCGGGTTTCAGGCGTGCCAGCACCCGGAGCCACCGCGCCCCGCGCTGGCCATCGGCGAAATCGTCCGGCGCGAATCGCGTGGTCATCCAGAGATCGCTCTCGGCCGGGAAGGCTCGGGCGGCCGACACGATGCCGACCACCTCGACCAATTCACCGTCGAGGCGAATCGTGCGGCCGACGATGGAGCGGTCTCCCCCGAAGCGGCGCTGCCAGAACGCATCGGACAACACGGCACGACCCGGCGCCCCGTGCTGGTCTTCACCGCGCTGGAACGTTCGCCCGGACAGCGGCCGCACGCCCAGGAGTTCGAACCAGGTGTCGGTGACCCGCGCCACCTCGAGCCGTTCCGGTTCACCGTCGCCGCTCAGGTTTGCGGTCGCGCTGTACCAGGCAGCCATTCCTTCGAACGAAACGGTCTGCGCGCGCAGATCCGCGAAGTCAGGAACGGAGACGGCGGTAACGCCGATCCGATCGCTCCGCGAATACACGCGCACCAGTTCCCCCGGGGCGCTGAAGGGGAGAGGCCGCAGGACGATCCCGCGTACGGCGCTCATGATCGAGGTGGTTGCGCCAATACCGATGGCAACCGTCAGGATGGAGACGGTGGCAAACAGCGGACTCCGCGCCAGTTGCCGCAGCGCGAAACGGGCATCAGATGCAAGGTCCACCAGCCAGCGCGAGGCGGCCCGTTCCCGCTGGGCCATTCGATCCATGCGCCCGAGTGACTGCTTCAACCGGACCGGATCGCCGAGTTCCGCGGTTGCCTGCAACCGCGCCTCCCCTTCCGCCTTCCCGGATCGCATCAGGTCCTTTGCGCGCATCTCCACGTGGAACGCCAACTCGTCCTCGACGTCGCGATCGATGGCGGTCGCCGACCGGGTCGGCAGGCCCACCAGCCGACGGAACCTTCGCCCAAAGCTCATGAGGAACTCTCCTCAGGCCGGATCGAGAACGGCCGAAATCGCGGTTGCGTAACGCCGCCAGTTGTCCACTTCCCTTCGCAACACCCGCCGACCCGCGGTGGTGAGTGCATAGTATTTTGCGCGCCGATTGTTGTCGGACACGCCCCATTCGGCCTCGATGCACCCCTTTCGCTCGAGGCGATGGAGCGCCTGATAGAGAGCCGCGTCCTCGACCAGCAGGACCTCGTTCGTCCGCTCGCGAATGAGACGGGAGATCCCGTATCCGTGCATCTGCCCCCAGGCCAGTGCCTGGAGGATCAGGAGGTCGAGCGTGCCCTGGAGAAGACTGAGACTGGCGTCCGCGTTCCGGTCAGCCATGGCATATCCCTTAGATGGTGAGGGGAAACAAGGACAAGGCGGGCACGAAATCAAGGGGCCCGGATCCGGCGCATCAGGCGGGAAGCGGATGCACGAAGGACGTCAGGAATGGGGCGACTGTCGCCCCGGGCGCGCTCATCCAATATTGTGGGCGCCCTTCCCTCCCGACCCAACACCCATCACGGCGGATGCCAGAGGCAGAAGTCATGTCAGCCAGTGCGAACAAATCGGTGCTCGCGGTGCTCGGCGCCGCAGCGATCCTCTGCTGGGCACCGGGAGCGTCAGCGCAGGACGCCCCCGTCCTGGTCGGAACGTGGACCCTCAACATCGACAAGACCGAGCCGGCCCGGGACAGAGTCATTGAGGAGCCGGAAGGCACCGGCGCCGGCCGAACCATGCGCACCGGTCTGGGTGGCCGCGGTGGCAGGGCCAGGGGTGGATCAGAAGGAAGCGGGGGCGCGAGTGGCGGCGGCGGACGGGGGAACGTGCGCCTGATTTTCGGTGGGATGATGATGGCGTCGAAAACCCTCAAGATCACGCAAGCCGATTCGGTCGTGATCATCGAGGATGAGGATGGCCCTCTGTTCGTGAACCTTCGAGCCGACAACAAGCCGCTCCAGGAAACGCTCGCCAACCAGACCGTGCTGAAGACGAAGGCGCAGTGGCGGAAGAACGAGCTGGTCGTGGAGCGCATCCACGATTCGGACGGTTCCGCGCGGCTGATCATGCGCGTCGACCCCAGGAACCCGAAGGTGCTGCTGGTCGACTTCCACTACGAGCACAAGCGGCAGCGCCGGACCATCGACCAGCGCCGCATCTACGAGGCAGCGATGTAAGCCGCCGCGAGGCCGGCTTCCGGCGTTATTGGAGTGTCGTAGTCAAGCTACGAGGCGTCAGGCAGATCCATCCATTGCCTGACGCCTTTTCATTGCGTTCAACCTCCGGGCAGGGGATCACGTAGGAATGCCGTTGCGCCACCTCGATCCCCTAACCTCGAAGCCAGCCAGATGTCGCCGTCACTCCGTCTGTCCCTCATGGCCGTCCTCGTATCCCTCGCGGCCTGTTCCGAAGGTATCACCGCGCCAAAGTGCGACCGCTGCGATGAGATGCGCGTACTCACCGACCGGTCGGAGTACAGGCCCGGGAGCGTGGTCGCGTTCACGATCACCAACCGTACCAGTAGCGTCCTCCGGTATGACTGGTGCTCAGTGAGTCTCGCCAGCCGGGGCAGCACGGACGGGTTCGAGGTTCGATACACGCCGGCGCGTCGCTGCGGGTTCGGCGCTGATATTCAGGACGTCATCGACCACATGGTGTTGATCGACCCCGGCGCCAGCCTGCGCGATTCCCTCACGATCAATAGCGGCGCCAATCAGTCCCAGTACCGGCTGCATATCTGGCTGGTCGACGAGACCGGCGCCCCGGAAGCGGGGAACCCCGTCGCGTCCAACATCTTCGACGTGTTCCCCGCCGCGAGCGCGTCAATCGCCCCGCAATAGGCCCTGCCTAACGCACCGACGTGAGGCCCGGCGGGACCACCACCACCCGCAGGGGCTGGGCCATCCGCTGTCCCGCTATGTCCAGGACCACGCGGTAGTCCGCCGTCATCGCCGGGGCGAGCCCGGCGATGCCTCCGCGGCCGCCACCGAAACCGCCGCCCCCACCGCGGCCGCCCCGCCCCGCGCCACCCGCCGCCAGGGCACGGGCCTGCGCCGTCGGACTGGCTGAGGAGTCGGGTGCGGCGCCCGACTCCGCCGGCCGCGGGATGAATCCCGGCGGAAAGCCCGGTACGTTCGACGCCGCGTTCCCCCCTCGGCCGCCGCGTCCCGTGAGGTTCACCTGGCCGCTCGGGCTGACCGCCATCGGCCACTCCACACGATGGAGCCCGACGCTTCCCGGACCTCGGAGTCTGGCGACCGTGTCGCCTCTGGCGTTCAGGATGAAGATGCGTGCCGAGTCCGTGGCGGCCGTGAGCCGGTAGGCGATGACGGCGCCGGACGGTCCACCATCGACCTTCCAGCCTCGATGCCCGCGCGGTTCCGAGGGGGCCGGCATCTGCCCGTATTGCAACGCGACCGCCGGCGCGAACAGGTGCGCGGCACGCCCGAGCACATCGGGGGTCAGTTGCTGTAGCTGGGCGACATCGAGGACCAGGATGCTCCGGCCGTGCGTTCCGGCGATGAGCTCCCGGTCGCGCGGGTGCACCTTGAGGTCGTACACCGGCACCGTCGGCATGCCGTTCCGCAACGGGAACCAGTTGGCGCCCTTGTTCAGCGACGCGTACACACCCAGCTCCGTGCCCACGTAGAGCAGGTTCGGGTTGACCGGATCCTCGGCCACGACGTAGGTGGACGCCGGCCGGTCGTCAGGCAGCCCCGCCGAGATCGAACGGAACGTCCGGCCGTAGTCCGTCGAGGCGAAGACGTAGGGCCGGAAGTCGTTGACGCGGTGATTGTCGAAGGTGACGTAGACCGTGCCCGTGTCGTGGTGCGACGGTGCGACCCTGCTCACGTGCGTCATGGGCGGCACGCCGGCGAACCGGCCGCTCAGGTCCTCCCAGGTTCCGCCGTCGTTCCGCGTGAGCCAGACCTTCCCATCATCGGTGCCGACGTAGAGCATCCCTGCCCGTAGCGGCGACTCATCGATGGTGACGATGGTGCCGTTTTCCTCGGCGCCGGTCGCGTCGCGCGTGATGCCGCCGGACGCGTCGGGCGCCGGATAGGCGTCCGCGTCAAAGCCTCCCGAAACGCGGAGCCAGTCGGCGTTCTGCGTGGACAGGTCGGGCGAAATTGCCACGAGCCCTTCCCCGCGCCGCACCGATTTGAAAAGCTTGTTCGCCCCGACGTAGTACACCATCGGGTTGTGCCGTGACAGGATGAACGGCGTGTTCCAGTTCCAGCGGTTGGCGACCCCCGGATCGGCCATCTCGGTGCGCATGCGCTGGCGGATGGCGGCGATCTGCTGCTGCTGCTCGGGCGTCAGTGGCCGCGTGCCGTCACCCCGGATCTGCGCGATCTGGTTGGCGTACTGGTTCACGCTCACCGTACGAGGCCGGAGCGCCACCGTCTCCCCCGTCGCCAGGTTACGGCGCGCGATGTTGCCGCCCTGCGATTCGTAGTAGACGAACTCCGGGTTCACCGGATCCTGCGCCGTCTGGAGGCCGTCGGCGGCGAAGATGGCGAACCAGTCGGTCATCTGGAGCTGTCCGCCACGCCGGCGGCTGATGCCGCAGGACGTGCCGTTGTCCTGCAGGCCGCCGCAGACCCGATACGGCACCTGGAAATCGTAGCTGATCCCGTAGAACTGCCCCATCGCGAAGTTGTTCAGCGCATCGTACGTCCCGCCCCGGTCGTGCGTCTGGAACAGCCCCGCGTCCCCCCCGACGATGAAATGATCGGGGTCGTTCGGGTTGATCCACATCGCATGGTAATCCTCGTGGATGCCCATCATTCCCGTGCGCCACGAGTGACCTCCGTCATCCGAGAGCGCGAAGTCCACCGCCATGCGATACAGGCGGTTGGGGTTCCTGGGGTCGACGCGGATCTGGGAGAAGTAGAAGGGACGATTGTTGGTCACGCTCATCCAGCGCCACGTGTTGCCGCCGTCGGTAGAGCGATAGATGCCGCTACGCAGCCGCTGTGGCTTTTCCCCGCGCACGCTGTCCGCCTCGACCATCGTGTAGATGATGTTCGGGTTGCTGGGCGCGATCACGACGCTGATCCGCCCCTTCGTGGTCTCGGGAAAGCCGCCACCCCGCACCTCGCGCCAGGTCGTACCGCCGTCGGAGGTCCGCCACAGCGCGGATCCCGGTCCACCGCTCCTCAGGAAGTAGGGACCGCGCACCCGCTCGTAACTGGCCGCGAACAGCACGTTCGGGTTGCGCGGATCGATGGCGATGTCGACAAAGCCCGCCTTGTCGCTGATGAACTTGCTCAGCGTC
>DAIUET010000119.1:0-9360 GCA_036845045.1 Gemmatimonadaceae bacterium
ATCATCTCGACGAACACCGAGAAGCCCATCGCGAAGTAGATGTAGCCCTTCGGAATGTGGAAGCCGAAGCCCTCGAGGATCAGCGACAGCACGATCAACAGCAGGAAGCTCAGTGCCAGCATCTTGACCGTCGGGTGACGGTTGACGAAGTTGCTGATCGGGCCAGCCGAGATCATCATGACGCCGACGAACCAGGAAATCGCCCGCAAACTCCGCGAACACGCCTCCGAGTTGGCCCGCAACGGCGATAATCTGTACCGGGTACGGGCCTTCCGTCAAGCCGCGATGGCCGTGCTGGCCTTGCCGGACGAGGCCGCGTCCATTATTGCTCGCGACGGCGCAAGGGGCCTCGAGCAGGTCCCCGGCATCGGCAAGCGACTCGACGGATGGCAGGGACGTCGCGTGGTCATGGGGTGCGCGGATTGTCACGATCCGCACCGTCCCGCGATCGGATCACGGCTCCCGTTCCGGGCTCCGCAACTCGAGCGCCCCCCGCGGAGACGTCCATGACGAGCGCACCGGTGCGTGAGCCCGACGGCACCCTGCTGCAGAAGCAGGTGGATCGGCGTCGCGCGCTGGCGATCCTCCTGGGCGGCGCCGCCGTTGGCGCGCAGGCGATGTCCGCGTGCAGCCCGCTCGCAGCCGCCACCCCCGAGGAACAGGAGCGCAAGCAGCTCCAGTGGCTCGAGTTCATCAAGCGGAACTACCGGACGATGACGAACGAGGAGCGCGCGGACACCATCGCCCGACTCGAGCGACTGGCGAAGCTCCAGCGCGGCCAGGACATCCGCATCCAGTCCACGCCGGCGCAGCCTGGCGTGATGTTCGGCTACGCGTTCAACATCTCGAAGTGCAAGGGATACCGCAGCTGCGTCGAGGCCTGCATCAACGAGAACAACCTCGATCGGCGCGCCGCCACGCAGTACATCCGCATCTTCGAGATGGAAGGCAGCGAGGTCAATCTCGACGACGCCGATGCCACGTTCGAGCACGAAGTCCCCGCCGAGGGCCATTTCTACATGGGGATGCAGTGCTTTCAGTGCGCCGATCCCCCCTGCGTGAAGGTCTGCCCCGTCGGCGCCACGTGGCAGGAGCCGGACGGCATCGTCGTCGTCGACTACGACTGGTGCATCGGGTGCCGGTACTGCATGGCGGCCTGCCCCTACTGGGCGCGCCGGTTCAACTGGGGCGAGCCCCAGGTGCCCGCGTCGGAGGTCAATACGAACCAGCACTATCTCGGCAATCGCGCGCGGAAAAAGGGCGTGGTGGAGAAGTGCACGTTCTGCATCCATCGCACCCGGCAGGGCCGGCTGCCGGCGTGTGCGGAAGCCTGCCCCACCGGGGCTCGTGTGTTCGGCAACCTGCTGGATCCGGACTCCGAGATCCGGTGGGTCCTCGAGCACAAGAAGGTCTTCCGGCTCAAGGAAGACCTGAAGACCGAGCCGCGCTTCTGGTATTTCACCGACTGAGGCGCCCCCCTCATGCATCTCAAGGCCTTCGCGCTGAGCGCCCTGGATTCCGCCACGAACGGTGGTCGCCGCTATCACGTGTGGATGGGGAGCCTGACGCTGGTCATGCTCGCGGGCGCCATGGCCTACTCGATCCAGCTGCGCGACGGTCTCGAGGCCACCGGGATGAACGACCACGTGAGCTGGGGACTGTACATCTCCAACTTCACGTTCCTGGTGGGCATGGCGGCGGCGGCGATGATGCTGGTGCTCCCCGCCTACGTGCTGCACGACGTCGACTTCAGCCGGGCCGTCCTGATGGCCGAGGCGGTCGCGGTGGCGGCGCTGGTCATGTGCCTGTCGTTCGTGGTGGTGGACATCGGACGGCCGATGAACGGCTGGCACCTGGTGCCCGGCCTGGGCTTCCTGAACTGGCCGCGCTCACTCCTCGCCTGGGACGTGGTGGTGCTGAACGGCTACCTGGCGATCAACCTGGTCATCCCGTTCTACATCCTGTACACCCGTTTCACCGGCGGGGAGCCTAACAAGCGCCGGTACCTGCCCTGGATGTACGTCGCGGTCATGTGGGCGGTGAGCATCCACATGGTCACCGCGTTCCTGCTGGCCGGCCTTCCGGCGCGCCCCTTCTGGAACACCGCCCTGCTGGGCCCGCGGTTCCTGGCGTCGGCGTTCACGGCGGGTCCGGCGTTCGTGATGCTGCTCCTCTGGTTCATCAAGCGCGAGACGCACTACGAGATCAGCGACGGCGCGTTCAGCAAGCTGGCGCTGATCACGACCGTGGCCGCACAGATCAACCTGCTGATGCTCGTCTCCGAGCTGTTCTACAAGTTCTACTCCCCCACGCATCACGGCATCAACGCGCGCTACCTGTTCTTCGGCCTCGGGGAGCACAACGCGCTGGTGCCGTGGATCTGGATCGCAATCGGGCTCAACGTCGTCGCGACGGTGGGTCTGATGATCCATCCGTTGCGCCGATCCCCGCGGTTCCTGATGCCGGCGTGCGCCATCCTCTTCATCGCCATCTGGATCGAGAAAGGGTTCGGCCTCGTCATCCCGGGGTTTGTCCCCTCCCCGCTCGGCGAGATCGTCGAGTACCAGCCGACGATGGTCGAGGTTCTCGTGACGCTCGGCATCTGGGCGCTGGGGTTCTTCGTGCTGACCATCCTGGTTCGTGTCGCCCTGCCGATCGAGATGGGATCGGCACGCAGTCCCTTCCTGGGCGGTGACGGAGGCGCGCCGGTCATCCGGCCCCGCGCACCGGTCGACCGCCCGCGCCCCACCCGCCCTGTTCGCACCCACTGATCACCGGGCCGGCCCGGCCGGCCAGCCCTTCACAGGAGACCGATATGGCCAGACACCACACACCTAACGACACGCGCTACTCGATGGCGGCCGTGGTCGCGGGTTTCATCGTTGCGGCCGGCGCCGCCGGTGGGCTCGTCCTGGCCGGCCTGCCGATGCAGATGGCGGTACCCGCCGGCATCGTGCTCGGGCTCTTCGTCGCGGCGTCGATCAAGTACACCGACCAGTGGGAGCGCGCCGTCCTGTTGCGCCTCGGACGGTACCGCGGTCTGCGCGGACCCGGATACTTCGCCGTCGTGCCCATCATCGATCGCGTCAGCTACCACATCGACCAGCGCATCCGCACCACGGCCTTCGGGGCCGAGTCGTGCCTGACGAGGGATACGGTGCCGGTGAACGTGGATGCCATTGCGTTCTGGATCGTGCGCGACGCGGAGCGGGCCGCGCTCGAGGTGCAGGACTACGACGAAGCCGTCATCCTGTCGGCGCAGACGGCCCTGCGCGACGCCATCGGCAAGCACGACCTGGCCGAACTGATCCAGTCGCGGGTGGAACTGGGCCACGGCCTCAAGGTCGCGCTCGAGGAGAAGATGGCAACGTGGGGGATCCAGGTGCAGTCGGTGGAGATCCGGGACGTGATCATTCCGCCCTCCCTCGAGGACGCGATGTCCCGCCAGGCACAGGCCGAGCGCGAGCGGCAGGCCCGCATCATCCTCGGAACCGCCGAAACCGAGATCGCTCACAAGTTCGTCGAGGCCGCGGAGATGTACCGCGACCATCCGGCGGCGATGAGCCTCCGCGCCATGAACATGCTGTACGAGAGCATCGTGAAGCGCGGATCCCTCATGGTCGTGCCGTCGGGACTGGCCGACTCCCTCAACGTCCCCTCGCTCATGGGAGCGATGGGCGCCACGAACCTCCTTCCGCACGAGGCGAACGGCGAGACGCACGACGTGATTGGCGCCGCGCAGGCGACGGCACCGAAACCGAGGACTTCCGTGTGACCGACGAAGGGCGCGGCAACGACGGCGACGGAACGGTACTGCAGCGACGCGTCGGCCGGCGGAAGGCACTCGAAGTCCTGCTCGGCGGCCTCGCCACCGGCGCCGCTGCGGCCAGCGCGTGCAGTCCGCTCAGCGGGGCCACCGCGGAAGAACAGGAACTCAAGGCGCTCGAGTGGGAGCAGTTCTTCCAGAAGCACTACCGGCGTATGACCCCTGCCGAGCGGGCGGAAACCATCGAGCGCCTCGAGCGCCTCGCCAGGCTGCATCACAACGAGGACGTCAAGATCAGCACCACCGATGCGATCCCCGGCGTCCTCTTCGGCTACGCGTTCAACATCTCGAAGTGCAAGGGATACCGCCAATGCATCGAGGCCTGCATCAACGAGAACAATCTCGACCGGCGCAGCGACATGCAGTACATCCGCATCTTCGAGACGGATCGCGGCGTGATCGATCTCAACCGCGCCGACGCGACCTACCAGCACGAGGTCCCGGTGGAGGGCCACTTCTACTTCGGGACGCAGTGCTTTCAGTGCGCCAACCCGCCCTGTGTTCCGGTCTGTCCGGTGGGGGCAACCTGGCAGGAGCCCGACGGCATCGTGGTCGTCGATTACAACTGGTGCGTCGGCTGCCGCGCCTGCATGGCCGCCTGTCCCTACTGGGCGCGGCGCTTCAACTGGGATCCGCCGGAAGTCCCGCTCGAGGAAGTGAATCCCGACCAGCACTACCTCGGCAACCGCGCGCGGAAGCAGGGCTGCACTGAGAAGTGCACGTTCTGCATCCATCGGACGCGCAAGGGACGGCTTCCGGCCTGTGTCGAAGCCTGTCCGACAGGCGCCCGCATCTTCGGCAACCTGCTCGACCCCGACTCCGAGATCCGCTGGGTGCTGGCGAACAAGCCCGTATTCCGCCTGAAGGAGGAACTGGCGACAGAACCTCGCTTCTGGTACTACAGCGAGTGAGCTGACCATGCAGCTGCGAGCCTTCCTCACCAGCGCGCTCGATGGTGTCACCTCCGGCGACCGGCGCTACCACGTGTGGATGGGAAGTCTGACCGCCGTAATGGTCCTCGGCGGAGCCGCCTATTTCTACCAGGCGACCCACGGCCTCGGCGTGACGGGGATGAACGATCACGTCAGCTGGGGGCTGTACATCTCCAACCTCGCCTTCCTCGTCGGCGTCGCCGCGGCCGCGGTGATCCTGGTGATGCCGGCGTACGTCCTGCATGACGTTGATTTCAGCCGCGCCGTCCTGCTGGCCGAGGGCGTTGCCGTGGCGGCCCTGGTCATGTGCCTGGCCTTCGTCACGGCGAACAGCCCCGGGTTTCCGTGGAAGTGGTGGCGCCTGACGCCGGGCATCGGGCTGCTGAACTGGCCGAACTCGATGCTGGCATGGGATGTGATCGCGCTGAACGGCTACCTCCTGCTCAACCTCGCGATCCCGTTCTACATCCTGTACAGCCACTTCATGGGGCGGGAGCCGGAGAAGAAGAGATACGTCCCGTTCATCTACCTCTCGGTCATGTGGGCGGTGAGCATCCACCTCATCACCGCATTCCTGTTCGCTGCCCCGCCCTCCAGGCCCCTGTGGAACTCGCCACTACTGGGGCCCCGGTTCCTCGCATCGGCATTCACCGCCGGACCGGCGTTCATGATCCTCCTGCTCGGGTTCATCCGGGCGAACACCCGATACCCGATCGCGGATGCGGCCATCAACAAGCTGGCCACGGCGGTGACGGTAGCGGCGCAGATCAACCTCGTCATGCTGCTGTCGGACCTGGTCTTCGAGTTCCGCTTTCCGACGCATCACAGCATCAGCGCGAGATATCTCTTCTTCGGGCTTGGCGAGCACGATGCCCTGGTGCCGTGGATCCGGGTCGCGATCGCGCTGAATGTCGCAGCCACGATCGTCCTCATGATTCACCCCCTGCGGCGCAATCCCCGGTGGCTGATGCCGGCCTGCGCCACGCTCTTCATCGGCATCTGGATCGAGAAAGGGATCGGTCTGGTGATTCCCGGCTTCATCCCGTCCCCGCTGGGCGAAGTGGTGGAGTACACGCCCACCTGGGTGGAGCTGTCGGTCTCGGCCGGCATCTGGGCGCTCGGGCTGTTCGTGTTGACCATCCTCGTCCGCGTAGCGCTGCCGATCGAACTGGGACACGTTCGGAGTCCACACCTCGACGGACCGGGCAGCGAGCCCATCATCCGTCCTCGGACCGCGCCTCACGTCGAGAGCAGACCGGTCCGCTTCCGCTGAGGCCAGGAGGCTCACAGCAAAACAGGGGTGGTCGCGCGTAAGCTCCGGGTACGTCGGGATCTACCGGACACTGGTGACAGGTAGAATCCGACAAAAACCTTGCTGGTCCCCCTCTTGCACACCACTATAGAGGGGGTTTGCCCGATTTACCGACCGCCTGACCGGGAGATGCAGGAATGAAGTTGTTCGTGGCCGCCGCATTTGCCGGGGGGGCGCTTGCTCTTGTGCCCTCGGTTCGAACCCTGGATTCGCACCTGCCGGTCGCGTCGCGGCAACCCGTTGTGCTCCCGGACGATTCGGTCTCCAGGCC
This sequence comes from Gemmatimonadaceae bacterium, assembly GCA_036845045.1. Taxonomy (GTDB): domain Bacteria; phylum Gemmatimonadota; class Gemmatimonadetes; order Gemmatimonadales; family Gemmatimonadaceae; genus JABWBJ01. The sequence goes on from DAIUET010000119.1 coordinate 6,342, forward strand.
GAAGCCGCATGCGCCGACCGCTTCCTCGAAGCGCGTCGCCAGCATCTCGAACAGCGCGCTGACGCAGGTGGTTCGGTCGACATGCGCCGCTTCATGCCACAGTGACCAACGCAAGCTTGGCAGCCTGTCGCTCGAGCAATTCGACGTGGCCACCGCGGCAGCGTCACCGGCAAATGCGGAGATCGCCGAGAAGATGATCAACAAGCTGCGGACCGGGATGATGCCACCGCCGGGCCGCCGCCGCCCCGGCGGCGATACGCTGACGGTCCTGGCCTCGACGCTCGAGACCCTCGTCGACAAGGCGGCAGCGCTCAGGCCCGAACCCGGCGTCCGCACCTTCCAGCGCCTCAACCAGGCGGAGTATCAGCGCTCGATCAAGGCGCTCCTCGACCTCGACGTCGACGCCGGGTCGTGGCTGCCCCTCGACACCAAGAGCGCGAACTTCGACAACATCGCCGACGTCCAGCTGCCTTCAGCCACGGTGCTCGACGCCTATCTCGACGCGGCAAGTGAAATCAGCCGGCTGGCGGTGGGCGATCCGAGGGCCAGCGTGTCGTCGTCGACGTACAAGCTCGCGCGCCTCGCCTCGCAGTGGGACCAGGCCGAAGGCGCGCCAATCGGCACGCGTGGCGGCGTCTCGGCCACGCACACCTTCATCGCCGACGGCGAATACGTCTTCTCGGTCTCGCTCCACGCGATCCCGACGGGTCAGCTCTTCGGCTCGGACGCGCCATTCGACGAACGCATCGAGATCTCGGTCGATGGCGAGCGGGTGGGCATGATCGATGTCGACCGGTGGATGTCGCAGGCTGACCCGAACAACATGGAGCTGAAGACGAAACCGATCCCGGTGCGCGCGGGTGCCCACCGTGTTTCGGCCGCCTTCATTCGTACGTTCGAAGGTCCGGTGAACGACAACATCGCCCAGATCGGCCATTCCATCGCCGACACGCAGATCGGATCCGAGCTTGGCATCACGAACGTCGCCCATCTGCGCGACATGACGGTAACGGGCCCCTACAACCCGACCGGCGTGTCGGAGACGGCGAGCCGGAAGAAGATCTTCACCTGCCGGCCGACGACGCCTGACGAGGAACGGCCGTGCGCGGAACGCATCGTGTCGAACCTTGGCGGTGCAGCCTATCGCCGGCCGCTCGCCGCGCGGGACCTGTCGGGGCTGATGACGTTCTTCGAGCAGGGACGCGCGGAAGGCGGGTTCGAGCTCGGCATCCGCATGGCCCTCGAGGCCGTCCTGGCCAGTCCGCATTTCATCTTCCGGATGGAGGAACTGCCTGCCAGCGCCCGCCCCGGACAGCGGTACGCCGTCAGTCCGATCGACCTGGCGTCACGGCTGTCGTTCTTCCTGTGGGGTGCGCCGCCTGACGAGCCGCTGATCACCGCGGGACGGAACGGAACGCTGTCCGACCCGACGGTGCTCGCGGCACAGACCCGGCGCATGCTGGCCGATCCCCGGTCGGAAGCACTCGCCACGCGATTTGCCGCGCAGTGGCTTCGCCTGCAGGACATCGAGAAAGTACATCCGGACGCCCTGCAGTTTCCCGACTTCCACCAGCAGCTCGGCGACGCGATGCGCCGGGAAACGGAACTGTTCTTCTACAGCCTGGTCCGCGAGAACAGGAGCGTCCTCGACCTCTACGCGGCGAACTACACGTACCTGAACGAGGAACTGGCGCGCCACTACGGGATTCCGGGCGTCGCTGGTCCCGAATTCCGGAAAGTCACGTATCCCGACGACCGACGCAGCGGACTGCTCGGACATGCCAGCGTCCTCACGCTCACGTCGCACGCCAATCGCACGTCACCGGTGTTGCGCGGCAAGTGGGTGATGGAAGTCCTGATGGGATCTCCCCCGCCCCCGCCGCCACCCGACGTCCCCGACCTCGACAAGACCGAGGAGGCGAAGGAAGGACGGCTGCTCACGACGCGGGAACGGATGGAACTGCACCGCTCCAACCCGCAGTGCCGTTCGTGCCACGTGTTCATCGATCCCATCGGGCTCGCGCTGGACAACTTCGACGTCACCGGCCGCTGGCGTCTGCGGGAGAACGGCAATCCCGTCGACACCCGCGGCGACTATTACGACGGGACGCCGATCTCTTCCCCCCGCGAGCTGAAGGATGTGCTGCTGAAGCGGCCGATCCCGCTGTTGCGCACCTTCACGCAGAACCTCATGGCCTACGCGTTAGGCCGCCGCATCGAGTACTACGACAACCCGGCAGTTCGCCGCATCACGGCGGCCGCGGAACGCAATGGATATCGCATCAATGACTTCATCGTGGGCGTCGTGCTGAGCGACGCCTTCCGCATGAGGCGTCTCGCCGAAACGCAGGCAGCTGGCAACGGACCGCAGTAAAACACCAACGGAGCGTTCATGCATTTCCTGACTGGAAAGCCGATTCCCCGCCGTACGTTCGTGCGCGGCATGGGAGCGACCGTAGCCCTGCCGTTCCTGGACGCGATGGTTCCCGCCGGCCGCATGTGGCGAGTCCCGGGGGACCGGACGCGCCTGGTGGCGATCGAGATGGTCCACGGCGCCGCCGGCTGCAACGAGCTGGGGGCGAAGCTGAACCTCTGGTCACCGGCCGAAACCGGGCGCGCGTTCAACATCGGGCAGACGGCGCTGAGCGCGCTCGACCCCTATCGCGATTACCTCACCATCATCAGCAACACGGATGCGCGTGAGGCGGAGCCGGTGACGCCGAAGGAAATCGGCGGCGACCACTTCCGGTCCAGCGCGGTGTTCCTGACGCACAAGCACCCGAAGCAGACCGAGGGCTCTGACGTGCGCGTCGGCACGTCGCTCGACCAGCTTTACGCGCAGCGGTTCGGCCAGGAGACGCCGATTCCGTCGCTCCAACTCTGCATCGAGAACGTCGACCAGGCCGGGGGGTGCGCCTATGGGTATGCGTGCGTGTACACGGACTCGATCAGCTGGGCATCGCCCAGCGAGCCGCTCCCCGTCATCCGCGACCCGCGCGTGGCGTTCGAGAAGCTGTTC
>DAIUET010000120.1:0-5783 GCA_036845045.1 Gemmatimonadaceae bacterium
CCCGACGAGTCCGGCTCCAGTTGGCCGATGCGCGCCGCCCGTGGTATCACAGGGTGTCCCCGGCAGACACTCATGGAGGAAATCGCACTCATGCTGAACCACGAAGAACTCAGCAGGCTGGAACAGGCCCTTCGGGATCGAATGGTGCTCACGATCTACATCAACGGCGACGTTACCGACGTCGCGGCACGCGGGCAGTGGCGGACCGAATTGCGAAATGCGCTCGATACGATCGAGGAGTCACTCGCTGGAGCCTCGCACGCGGAGCGAGAGGACTTTTCCGCGACGCGCGAGCTGGCGTTGCAGGAGATCGATGATTACGCCCCCGGGGAAGGTTCTCCGGGTTGGATGGGACTTTTCACGCCAGGCGACGTTCATCATGCCGGCGTTGCCCCAGTGCCTGTTCCCACGCAAGCGACGTGGTCTCAGGGCGCGAACCTGGCGCCAGCGATCCGCATGCTGAAGGAAGCGCGTCCGGTGCTCGTTGCCGTCGCCGACAGCACGCAGGTGCGCATCTATCGTTATGTGGACCGTGCGATCCGCCTCGAGCAGACTCTCGACCAGGACGCGAAGGTTGATCAACCCGATCATACGCAGAAGCCGCTGCCGCAGGGGTTCAACTCCGGGCAGCGTGGTCTTCCGGGCGCGGACGCGGCGCAACGGGAGTTGCGGAATGCGACGGACCTGATGCTGGCAGAGGCCGCGGCCAGGATCAGTCAACTCGCCGGCGGCGACGCCTGGGTGCTCATCGGAGGCATCAACGTTGTCGCCACCGCTCTCCAGGGGAGGTTGGACAAACGGCTCGCGGAGCGGGCGGCGGTCGTATCGATCGATGTCCACGACAAGGCGTCGCGACTGGCTGAACTGGCCCGAGAACATGCATCCAGGCTGCGCGCTGCCGAGGACCTGAAGCGCGTTGAGGAGGTGTTGTCAGCGAATGCCGCTGGCGGTACCGGAGCCGTTGGCCTGAAGGAGATCGACCAGGCGCTGTTCAACGGCCAGGTACACGAGCTGTTCCTCACCAGCACGTTCGTCAACGAGCATGCCGACGAGGCCGTGAACGCGATCCGGCAGGCGTTCGACAAGAGCGCGACGGTCGAACATGTGTCGGGCGATGCCGCCGAACGACTGGATGCAGAAGGCGGAATCGCTGCTCGATTGCGATTCACGCTCGAAAGCAGAGCTGAGCTCTAGCTTGCAACGCATCGGTGGAGCACCTCCGGGCCTTGATGGTCCCGGAGGTTTGAGTCCGGCATCGCGCTATTCCATCAGCGATCAAACGTACAGACATCCATTGTACAGTGGTGTATTACCTTCCTGGGAACAGGAAGCTCCTACGTCAGAGCGCTCAATGCGCTCTCGATGTGTGCCGCGTCGTAGCCGGAAAGCAGTTGGGAGATCTCATCTTGCACGCGTGCCAATGCGAGTGATCCAGCCCGTTCCCTATCTCGGCCGGCATCAGTTATTACAGCCCTGACGCTTCTTCGGTCAGCCGGATCTGTCTCACGACGCACGAGTCCATCCGCCTCGAGGCGATCGACGAGCTGAGTGACGTTTGATCGGACGCAGTCCAGTCTCCGGGCCAATTCTCCGAGCGTCAGAGGGGCGCTTGAGCTGACCAGGATCCCCAGGACATTGAGCTTGGCCAGGGAAAGGCCCAACGGGCTAAGTGAGGATTCGATACGGGCTTCGACGGCTTGAGCCGCACCAAGCAGGCTCAGTGTCAGATCCCCGCTGGCCCCTGCCCCATCGGATTGATTCATGGCTGCAACATATCCTGTTAGGTCGTCCGGTCAAGACTGGTCCAGCGTGAAGCGCAGTGCTTGTGCGGTGACGACCCTGAAGGCATCCTCGACCGCCCCCTGGCCCTCCAGCCTCCCCGCCATGTTCGCTCGGATCGCAATTGCATCGCTCTTCGGCAGCAATCTCCTGGGTCAGTCGGCGACGCCGGACTCAGTCCTCCTCACGGCGACCGCCGAATGGGTCCGATTGCTGGCACCGCCCGGTACGGAAGGAGAGGTCGCCGCGGATCTCGCGCGGAGCCTCGGCGCCACGTGGTCGGTGGACCGATTCGGCAACCTGGTGAAACGGATCGGAAGCGGAGTTCCGAGACGTGTCGTCGCATGCGGACTCGACTTCCCTGCTTATGTGGTCAGTCAGATCACGACCAACGGGTATCTGCGCGTTCGACGCACCGGGAATCCTGGACATCCCCTCTGGGATCAGTTCCACGAAGCGCAACGGATTGCCGTGGTGACGCGTGCAGGCCGCGTTCCGGGCGTCGTGGCTGTCGCCAACGGGCACTTCGCGCAGCAGCACCGTGCCGACACCGTCGCTGCGACGACCGACGACCTGTGGATCGACATTGGAGCTTCATCGGCGGCCGAAGCGGCGCGGGCAGGGGTGTCGCTCCTTGATCCACTGACCATCGACCGGCCGGCGTGGACCTACGCCGATTTCGTGGCGGGACCGGCCGCCGCCGCGCGCGCCGGGTGCGCCGCCATCGCCGCCGCCGCGGCATCGGGCCAGGTGCCTGACGGCGAGACGTTCTTCGTCATCAGCTCGCAGCGCAGTTACAACTGGCTGGGCCTGAACCGGTTTCTCGCCTCATTGGGCCGCGTTCAGTCGCTCACGATCCTGGGTGACGGCGTCGACGAACGCGGCGGGGCGGCTCCAGGGCGCGGGGGACGGGGTGGCGGGCGGGGTGGCGGCATACCGGGCGCCGCACGGGCGGATAGTGCGCTGTTGATCGCTCCGATCGTTCGTTATGCACGCACGCTGGTCGAGTCGATCGGGTCAGCGGCGATTCGCGAATTACTGGCGGACGTGTTCGTTGGCGCCGGTGTGCCGACAGCCAACACCGTGTCGTGGCCCAGGCCGGGCATCGACACGGCGCGTGCGCTCACGCGCCGGGCCGGCACCGAGGGCGAGATCGAGCGCCTGTGGATGTCGCTGGCCGACCTGCCTGGCGTTGCCGGTCACGAGCAGGCAGTGCGCGCCGCCGTGCTGGCCGCGCTGCCGGCGTGGGCACGTTCGCGCGCGGTGACAGACTCGATAGGCAATGTCATTGTCGCGATGGGACCGGAGCGCGATTCGGTCGCCTTCATCGCGCACATGGACGAAGTGGGATTCGAGGTCACGTCGATCCTGTCCGACGGACGCGTCACGCTGCGCTCGCGCGGTGGCGCGGTGCTTCCGTCATGGGAAGGGACGCCGGCGATGCTCCACTTCGATGCGTCCGGAAACAATCCACCGGCGGCCCCGCTCCGGGGCGTGTTCGTGCCGAGGGACTCCGGTCGCACCCGCTCGCCGGGCGCGCTCACTGCGTGGTTCGGGCTCGACTCGGCGCAGATGGTGGCCCGCGGGGTGCGGGCAGGGCTGAGCCTCACATCCTATAAGAGGGCAGACCGCCTCCTCGGCTCGCGGATCACCGGTCGAGCCAGCGACGATCGCACGGGAACGACCGCGCTGCTCCTCGCGATCCGGCGCATCAACCCGGACTCGCTGACGCACAAGGTGTTCTTCGTCTGGACCGTGCAGGAGGAAGGGGGTTTGAATGGAGCCCGTTTCTTCGGTGACCGGCATGGCCTCAACATGAGACGGGTGTACAGCGTGGATACGTTTGTCTCGAGCGACACGCCCAGGGAGTCGCCGCACTTCGGCTTCGCGCCGTTAGGCAGCGGAGCGGTGCTCCGCGGCGTCGACAACAGCAGCCTCGTGCCGAGGGACGAGCGCGACCGGATCATCCGGATCGCGCGGGCCCGCGGGATCCCGCTGCAGGTCGGGACCACGTTCGGCAGCACCGACGGCTCGGCGATCCAGCCCTGGGGGCCGGTGAATATCGGCCTGTCCTGGCCGGGCCGGTATTCGCACGGGCCGGCCGAAGTGCTCGACCTCCGTGACGTCGACGCGCTCATCCGGCTGGTCGTCGCCGTCGCCGGTGATCGCCCGTGACGCCTAACGGCGCGGGTTGAGGAGCCGGCCGGCCTGCCAGAGCGCCATCAGGACCAGCGACGCGGCGGCCAGCGTGACCGCCACGAGCACGGCGGTCACCACGGCGGCGGCGACCGCCCAGAACGCGAACAACCCGGCGTCCTTCCAGGTGCCGTGACGCCGGAGGCGGGTGCGCCATCCGGGACGGCGCACGTCCGTGTCCAGCATGGCGCCTAACGCCACGATGTCCTCGACGCGGGGGTCGGGGTCCAGCCGCATGCCGATGATGTTGGCGGCGGCCTCCGTCCGGTTGGCGTCCGGCTCGGTGACCGGCACCCAGACCGGGAACAGGAAGTAGGCGACCCACCCCCCGGGCACTTCCACGTCATTCGACGCCAGCGTGCGGACGGCCCGCGCCAGCGCCGTCGGGTTGCGCGTGAGCTGGACGGCCGACGCATCGGCGAGCCGGCGGCGGAAGCGCCACATCGCGGCCAGCCACGGGCCGAGCCCGAGGGCCGTGCACAGGGCGAGGGTGGTTCGTGCCGTGATCGACGCCAGGCCGAGCAGCGCAATCAGCGGCAGCAGCAGGATGACGAGACAACCATGTCCCGGCGACCGCACTTCCATGCCCTCGATGTCCTCGATCATCCCCATGTCGAACGCGGATCCGGCCACCAGGAGACCAAAGACCTGTCGTGCCTCTTCCTGATCCGCCCGTCCTCGCAGGGTGGCGGCGACCAGTCGGAGAAAGCGCGCGAGGGTGGCGCGACGGCGCGCGCTCACCGGCGCCTCCAGCAGCAGGGTGACGAGCCCCCACGTCGCGAAGACCGAAAGGATCGTCGCCCCGATCTGGAGATCGCCGTTGCCGACGGAGCCGACGAGGTGCGCGACGATGGCCTGCCGTTCGTCGCGATCGAGGCGCTCGAGAAACCCCGTCGTCGCGAGAATGACTGCGTCATCGCTGGTCAGGCCCACCGCGACGGCGTTTACCGCCGCGGACTCGATGATGCGCACTCCCGGTCTCGGTACGCCGGCGGCGATCGCCATCTCGTCGACAACATTCGAGAGCTGCCGCTCCACCGGGACCGTAACGTCGACATCCCGGGACGCCAGCAGCTCGAGCATAGTCCCTGCGCCAGAGCGCCGTGACAGCGCCAGGATGAACGGCCACGCGATCAGCATGAGCACCGCACCCGGTACGACGTAGATGAGCGCGAGCGGCCCCCAGTCGACGTGTGCCGGCCGTCTCAGCGCAAACGCCCATACTTCGGGCAGCGCAAAGACGACGTCGTGCATCCGTTCCCAGGCCGAGGGTGGAAGGGGCGCCACCAGATCGGCCAGGTGCATGGCCGCAATGATCAGCCCGAGGAACAGCGGGGCAGCGACGACGCAGAGCGGGATTCCTGAAACCGCGACGGCGACGACGGCGAAGACAGTGAAGCGGCGACTGCGGCGCCGGTTGCGACGCTGCTCGTCGAGGAAATGCACGCGGTCGATCGGCTGGCCGGTCATGATTGCGTAACAGGACTTCTCACACCGCGTGCGGATACGTCAGGTCAGCGCTCCTCCACGACGATCTGCTGCGACGCCATCCGGGTGCGGGCGAGCGCGCGCGCCCGTTGCAGGACATCGCGACGCGTTTCGCGCCGCACAGAAGCGCCAAAACTCAGGAGAAACGCTTCGGTCGCCACCGTGTCCGGCGCGAGCAGGTCCAGACGCGGAACATGCGCGACACCGACGACCTCCGGGAAGGTCGCTGCCAGTTCGCGTGCGACCTCGCCGATCAGCTGGCTCCTTTCCCGCGTGCGGACCGCGGTTGCTGAGTCGCGCGCCGCGCTCGCCGGCGACAC
>DAIUET010000120.1:5793-9306 GCA_036845045.1 Gemmatimonadaceae bacterium
GCAGGATGCCACGCTGCACCTCGCCCTCCAGTCTCGTCAGGTCTTCGGCTGACACGTCGCTCTGGACGAGATCGAGCCGGAATCTTCCCAGCTTGTATTGCTCCAGGGTGCGGCGCAGCGAGTCCGCTTCGGCCGGCTCGATTGGAGCGCCGGCGATGTACACCTTCAGCACTTCTCCGGTGCCGTGGGCGTGCTCCCACTGCGAGACCGCCCGGCCCTCCCGTTCGATCTCGCGCTCGACGAAGGCCGTGATCCGGCCCTGCTCACGGATCCGAAGCGCGGCGTCGTAGAGGAAGTACACGCTGGGCAGCGTCGCCAATACTGCGACCGTCGTTACCAGCCGGCGCTCCTTCCGGCGTTCCGCCTCGGTGGCCTCTTCGTGGTGTGGGAAATGAAGAAGCCTGACGACGACAAAGGTGGCCAGCGCAATGAAAACCGCGTTCAGGAGGTACAGGTAGAACGCGCCTAACAGGAACGTCCAGTTCCCCGTCGCCAGTCCGAATCCCGCGGTGCAGAGCGGCGGCATGAGTGCGGTCGCGATTGCCACGCCGGGAAGCGCGAGGCTGATGTCCTTGCGCGAGCCCGCGATCACGCCCGCCAGTCCACCGAAGAACGCGACGCCCACATCGAGCAGTGTGGGACGGGTCCGTGAGATCAGTTCCGGGGTCGCCACGGCGAGGGGCGAGGCCGCGAAGTACAGCGCGCTGGCGCCGATGCTGAACACCGTTCCGACCGCCAGTTCCCGCAGCGAACGCTGGAGCAGCGCCCGGTCGGTGACGCCCATTCCCAGGCCGACCCCAAGGATGGGCCCCATCAACGGCGAAATGAGCATGGCGCCGATGATCACCGCGGCGGAACTCGTATCGAGCCCTATGCTGGCCAGGATTGCAGAGCAGACGAGGAGCCAGAGGTTCTCGGCCGTGAGCGCCGCGCTCCCTGAGATGCGGCGAACCGTCCCCTCGACATCGGTCGTCGCCCGGAGACTGAGCCGCCGTCCGAACCCTCCGCTCCAGTCGGCCATGGGGACAGAAGATCGTCCCAGGACACTGCCCCGGACAGATCCCGTCGCCACCGAGTTCGCCTGGCGATGAACGTGCAAGCGGTACTCCGCTCGCTGCCGTGTCGGGAGACCGGGTGATAACTTGGGCCGCCGAAGTCCGATCCGTGGATCCTGACCGCCGCGCGCCGTGACCATTCCCCGACCAGCCCTTTTCGTGCTTGCCATCCTGCTGGGTGGCAATTCCGCTTCCGCCCAGATCATCGCCAACACCGCCGCCGCCGGTCCACGCACGGGCACGGCCGTCGTAGTCCCGAAGGGACCGGTCATCGATGGAAAGCTGGATGACGAGGTCTGGAAGTCGGGCCAGGCCTATACCGATTTCGTACAGCGCGAGCTGCGTGAAGGCGAACCGGTCACCGAGCGCACCGAAGTCCGGTTGATCACCGATGGCGAGGCGCTGTACGTGGGCGCGTGGCTTTTCGATCGGGACCCATCAGGCATCGTGCCGGGCGAGAAGATCCGCGACGTGACGCTGACGAACAGCGACTACTTCGCGCTCATCCTCGATACGTATCTCGACCGCCAGAATGGATTCGTCTTCGCGACCACGCCGGCAGGCATCGAATACGACGGCCAGGTAGTGAGGGAGGGCGAAGGGGGTGGCGTGTTCCAGCAGGGGCAGACGCGCGCGCAGGCAGGGTCGATGGGCGGCTTCAACCTGAACTGGGACGCCACGTGGCAGGTCGCGACGTCGATCGACGCCAACGGTTGGTACGCCGAGTTTCGCATCCCGTTCTCGACGCTCCGCTATGGCGCCGGCACAACGCAGGACTGGGGACTCAACTTCGCGCGGAGCATCCGCAGGAATAACGAGGAAGCGCTCTGGTCCTTCGTGCCGCGCCAGTTCAACCTGTACCGCCTTTCGCGCGCCGGCACGTTGCAGGGGATCACGGTGCCGAGCCGGCGCGTCGCCACGGTGACGCCGTATGTGTTGAGCCAGTCGTCGCGCAACTTCAGCGTTGACCCGGACATGAAGAGTACGGGCGAGTTCGGCGCGGACCTCAAGTACGGTGTCACGCCGAGCCTGACGCTCGACCTCACGTACAACACCGACTTTGCGCAGGTGGAAGTGGACGAGCAGCGTACCAACCTGACGCGGTTCCCGCTGTTCTTCCCCGAGAAGCGCCCCTTCTTCCTCGAGAACGCCGGCGTGTTCTCGGCGGGGACACCGCAGGCGGTGGACCTGTTCTTCACGCGCCGCATCGGGATCGATACGCTGGGGAATCCCGTGCCGATCATCGGTGGGGGACGGCTCAGCGGTCGCGCCGGCGCGGCGACCATCGGCGTGCTGCAGATCTTCACCGATGACTCCCCGGCGGCCGAGGCCCAGTCCTTCAGCGTTGGCCGCGTCAGTCGTGAGTTCAGCGGGCGCTCCCGCATCGGCGCCATCGCTGTGCAGCGACAGTCCATGGACGACGGCGACAGCTACAATCGTACGTTAGGCGCCGATGGCCGCATCGGGGTCGGCGAGGCATGGACCGTCGATTGGTGGGGCGCGATGACCGAGACGCCGGGGCGGACCGGCGACGAGATGGGCTACAGCGTGCGGGCCGGCTACCAGACGTCCGCCTGGAACAACGCGCTGCGATACGTGCAGGTCGGGGAGGAGTTCAACCCGGAAGTCGGGTTCCTCAACCGGAGAGGTGGGTATCGCTTTTACGACGTCTCGTTCATGCGGACGGTGCGCAAGCGCGAGTGGCCGTGGCTGAAGCAGTGGAATCCGCACACGAACTATCGCGGGTACTACAGTCACGACGGATTCTGGCAGAGCGGTCAGGTGCACGTCGACATGACGGAGCTGGAGTTCGCGCGGGGCGGACGCTTCGGGCCGGAGTTCAACTGGTATCACGAGGGGCTGCGACAGCCGTTCACCATCGCTCCGGGTGTGGTGTTGCCGGTCGGCGACTACAATTGGGGTTCGCTGGGGCTGGACTGGGATTCCGATCCCAGTGCCCGGCTGTCTTTCGCGTCGCGTGGGGATTACGGGCCGTTCTACAATGGGAGCAGGTTCGGGCAGCTGGTGACCGTCACGTACCGTCGTGGCGCCTCGCTGACGACGTCCTTTCAGATGGACTATCAGGGCGTGAGCCTCGACCAGGGGGACTTCATCCGCCGGCTGATCGGCGTGAAGGTCGGCTGGTTCTTCACGCCGAAGGTGTTCCTGTCGTCGCTGGTGCAGTACAACAACCAGGCGGGCGTGTGGAACGCCAACGTACGGTTCGCCTGGCTCAGCACCGCCAGCACCGGGCTGTTCGTGGTCTATAATGAAGGCCAGCAGGCCGGCGGGTTCTTCGACTGGGTGCAGCCGCAGTCACGAAGCCTGGTGGTGAAGTACACGAAGCAGCTGGGGGGGTGAGTTGCGAAGCTGCGAAGCTGCGAAGCTGCGAAGCTGCGAAGCTGCGAAGTTGCGAAGTTGCGAAGTTGCGAAGTTGCGAAGTTGCAGAGTTGCGAAG
>DAIUET010000121.1:0-1175 GCA_036845045.1 Gemmatimonadaceae bacterium
TTCTTCCGGCCCTGCCACCAGAAGATCATCGCGCCCACCCACATCGCGACGCAGGATTCCGGCGGCAGTACCACCCCCAGCCCGATCGACACCGCCGACAAGGGGAAGCGCCCTTTGGTCCGGATGCGCGCGAGCTCGAAAATGACCGCCAGGATCGACGCCACCGCCATCGAGATCACCGCCGACGTCGGTAGCTGACTCAGGCCATTGGTGATCAGGTCGGCCACGCCCTTCCATTGAATCGCCGCCGGCATGGCAAACTGCTCCGAGACGATCGTGTCTGCCGACCGCACCCCGTCGGGGCCGGGCGGGAGGAAAAGCAGGAAGAAGAGCGGAATGGTCGCCAGCGTTCCGGCGAAGATGCCGATCACGTGACCGATGGCCTGCTGGCGCGGCTTTGCGCCGAGCATGTAGCCGGGCTTGATGTCCGAGAGGAGGTTCGACGCGTTCGACGAGATCTCGGCGGTCATCGTGGCCGGGATCAGGTTGGTCGCGGGGTTCACCCGGTCGATCGCGCCCATGGTGAACTGCGTGATCTTCGACAACGCGCCAGTCGGCGTCCACGATGTCAGCGCCATCGAGTTGGTCGAGATCACCGTGAGCAGGAAGATCAGCGGCAACGACACGAAGGCGAGCAGCCAGCGCACGCCGAAGAACTCATGCGTGATCGTGGCGCCGATGATGCTCAGGATCGGGACGCCGATGAACGAGATCCAGAGGGGCACTTCGATGTGGCGGAGCGGATCGGCGCCAGGTGGCGCCGGGGCCTTCTTTGTCGTGAGGGTCTTGAACGCCTTGGTGAAGATCTCGGGCTTGGCGAACAGGCCGACCAGGGCGCCCACCACCATCATCGACACGCCCCACCATAACGACCACTGGTTCACGATCTCGGGCCGCGAAATCGCGACCACGGCACCACTGGGCGCCGTGTACGACGCGATGTCGCCCCGCTGGATCATGATCGGCGCGAGGACGGCGAAGTTCACCAGCGCGCCGAGCAACACGCTCGTGGCGACCTTGATCCCCATCAACCCGCCCACGCCGAGCATCGCCGCATCGAGCGTGAGCCGCAGCCCGAGCTGCCGGATATCGGTGCCGAGGATCCTCGGGATCCAGAGGTTGAGTCGCGCCGCCGCGTCGTAGTAGTACTGGTCGAACCGTTCCTGCCAGTGCCA
>DAIUET010000121.1:1275-9295 GCA_036845045.1 Gemmatimonadaceae bacterium
TGAGTCGCGCCGCCGCGTCGTAGTAGTACTGGTCGAACCGTTCCTGCCAGTGCCAGGGTTCTGCCATGCCGGCCCAGCGGTCCATGCGGAGGATCCTGAACTGCAGGAGCCGCATCCAGCCATCGCTGGAGATGAACTGGTACAGGGCGGTGAACGACGCCGTGACCGCGAGCAGCTTGGCGCGGAACATCCCGGCCGCTGCCTCGCCGGTGTAGAGCGCGTCGAGCACGACACCGGCGGCGCGTCCCTCGGGGAAGGGGAGCTGGTCCTCATTGATGAACGGCCGCTTCATCGGAAACGCGACCAGCACGCCGATGCTCGAGATGACCACGTTGAAGATCATCAGTTTCCACCACGGCACGATGGTCCCGGTGACCATCATGTACGCCGCGAGGCCGGAGACGACGGGGGTGACCATGTAACCGGCGGCGGTGGCGATCGACTGGGTGCAGTTGTTCTCGAGAATGGTGAAGTCGTCGATCATGCCCGACCGCGACATGATGCGGTACAGCGCGAAGGCGAGGATCACCGACGTGAGGCCGACGCCGATGGTGATCCCGGTCTTGCCCGCGATGTAGAGCGCGGTGGCGGAGAGCACGCCGCCGAGGAGGAACCCGGTGATGGCGGCGCGGACCGTGAGCTGCGGCATGTCACCGCGGTACACGTTGTCATACCACCACTGGTCCTTCTGGAGCCGGCTCCAGTTCGTGACCTGTTCCTCGTTCAGCTGCTGGATGGCCATGACCGTGACTGACTGGTGACGAGTGACGGTGACTGGTGACGCTGACTGACGAATCCTGGAACGGCGCCAATCGTCGCCGCTGACCTGAACCTTCGCAAGACACTGAACGACCGTTCTGACCGGTCCGCGCCACTTCCCGCTTTCACGCACGCTCGTGGTCCCGTCAACAACGCTGAACGCGTCCTGCTGCCCGGAATGCGCCATGATTGGACTGCGAACGATGATCCGGGTTCTTCTCACCCCGCCGGCGCGCGGTGGCCGCCGGAGCGGCGAGTTACCGCGGACCAGGCGAATCGCGGCGGATCAAGAAATCCAGAGACGTATTCGCGTTGATTTGCAACGTTCGCGAAGACTCGCCGTTCCGGTTGTGGCTCTTATCCGCGTTGTTCCAAATGCGGACCCAGCCAGGCTTCAGCGTCGATATCCCGGACCCCGCACGACGACTCCCGGTTTCGCCCCTGTGTGCTGCCCGTTCCGCAACACTGCGACCCCGTTCACGAACACGTCACGCACACCGGTCGACAGGCGGTGAGGATTCTCGAACGTCGCATGGTCCGTGATCGTCTGCGCGTCGAAGACGATGACGTCTGCCTTGAGGCCCGGCTTCAGCACGCCCCGGTCGGTGATCAAAAGACGAGTGGCGACGGCTGAACTGGCCTTCCGCACGGCATCCTCGAGCGGGATGACCTGCTGCTCACGCACATAACGAGCGAACAGCCGCGGGAAATTCCCGTAAGCGCGCGGATGCGTCATCCCGCGCGCGGTGGCCGGGTCCTGCGATCCAGCGTCGGTGCCGAACTTGATCCACGGCTGCCGGAGCTGGAGGCGGATGTTGTCCTCGCTCATGAGGAACAGCAGTTCCCCCAGCCGCAGCTCCTCGTCGATGTTGAGATCGATGATCACTTCGGCCCAATCCTTCCCGAGGGTGGCAGCGATCTCCGACAGCCGTTTTCCCTCGAAGCGCCTGTTCTCCTCCTTGCGGAACCCGACCACCATCACGTTTTCCGGGGTAGCGATCTCGCAGAGGTTTTCGTAGCCGGCGTCGGCGGCATGCATCTCGGCGACCATCGTCGCGCGCAGCGCCGGGTTCTTCAGGTTCTCCATCAGTCGTCCGCCAGCGGCGTATTTCGGCGGAATGCACGAGGCGAACGAGTTCCCGCCGGCCGGATAGAGGTACATATTGGCCTGGACGTCCTGGCCAGCGGCGCGCGCCGAGTCGATCCTCGCGATGGCCACCGGCATCTTGGGCCAGTTGCGCGGACCGCTCGCCTTGAGATGAAAGATCTCGACAGGTACCCCGCCTTCGCGCCCGATCCGCATCGCCTCATCGACGGCCTCGAGGAACTTGTCCCCCTCAGAGCGCATGTGCGTGATGTACACGCCACCGTACGGTGCCATCGCTTTTGCCGCCTCGATCAGCTCCTCGGTGCTTGCGTATGTGTTTGGCGGATAGATCAGCGCACTGGCGATCCCGAATGCGCCGTCGCGCATCGAGCGGGCGATCATCGCCTTCATCGTGTCACGCTCGGCCGCCGTGAGCGGACCCTGCTCGGTACCCTTGGCGTAGACGCGCACGGTGCCGTCGCCAAGAAACGAGCCGACGTTCTGCGCCGTACCGCGGCCTACCATGTACTCGAGCCATTTCGCGAAGCCGTTGGGGCCAGTGAACTGTGACAGCACCCGGCGCGCGGCGGTGTCGGTTTCGGCCGCGAGCAGCTTGTCGTTCATCGGCCCAAGTGACGAACCCTCGCCATGAATGGCGGTGGTGATCCCCTGCGTGATCATGGAGATCGCCTTCCCATCACCCGTCATGTAGTGACCAATGGAATGCGCCTGAATGTCGATGAACCCCGGGGCCACGACGTGCCCGGCGGCGTCCACGCGGGACGCCGCGCGCGCCAGGCGGAAGGCGCCGCGCGGTCCGATGGCGGCGATCCGCTCGCCACGCAAAGCGACGTCGCCATAGTACCAGGCCGCACCAGTGCCATCGACTACGCGTCCGTTCTCGATGACAACGTCAAAGGCGCCGGCCGGTTCCACGCTTGACGTCATGGTGGCGCGTCCGGCACAGCCGGTGAGAACCAGCATCGGGACGACAAGGGAACGCAGGATTCGCAGCGCAGCCATTGGCATTCGGGTGAGAGTTTGGGGTGGCGGGTTTATCGCGCCGAAAGTACTCGCGCACAGCCGTGTCCGGCCAGCATCTTCCCGACACCGTCGTCCCGCACTGCCGCCCTCATGCGCATCAGGATCCTGGTCTTCGCGATCTTCGTCGTCAGCCTGGCGACGCGACCGGCACTTTCGCAGCAAGCTGTCGCGTCGGGCTTCGATCTCATCATTCGGAACGGCCGGGTGCTCGACGGTACCGGCAACCCGTGGTTCCCAGCCGACATTGGCGTGCGCAACGGTCGCATCGTGACGGTGGGGTCACTGGTCAGTGCGAGTGCCGTTCGCGTCATCGACGCCTCGGGCCGGTATGTTGCGCCCGGTTTCATCGACATCCATTCGCATGCCGACGACGGCTCGCGCCCCCGCGGCGGGTTGCGCGACACGAACAGGGTCATCCGGTCCGCGCCGAACCTGGTCTCGCAAGGTATCACGACGGTCGTGGTGAATCATGACGGCCGGTCGCCCCTGCCGATCGCGGAGCAGCGCGCGCTGCTCGAAACGAATGGCATCGGCCCGAACGCGATGCTGCTGGTCGGGCACGGCACGGTTCGCGCGCGCGTCATGGGACAGGATGTCCGCCGACCGGCGACTCCTGACGAAGTCGCGAAGATGCGAACGCTCGTGCGGCAGGCGTTGCAGGAGGGTGCCGTCGGGCTCTCGGCGGGACTCGAGTATGCGCCCGGGCGCTGGAGTACGACCGCGGAGGTGGTGGAACTGGCACGCGAGCTACCGGCGGTCGGGGGCATCTATATCTCGCACGAACGCAGTGAAGGCAGCGATCCCCTCTGGTATGTGCCCAGCCAGGATGGTCCGGGGCCGGTCACGCTGCTGGACGCGGTTCGGGAGACCATCGAGATCGGCGAACGGAGCGGCGCACGAGTGGTGGCGTCGCATCTCAAGGCGAAGGGCGCGCACTATTGGGGGTCCAGTGCCGCTGCAATCAGCCTGATCGAACGCGCCCGCGAGCGCGGCGTCGACGTGTGGGCGGACCAGTATCCGTATCCCACGAGCGGTACCGACGGATCCACGGTGCTCATTCCCGCCTGGGCAACCCGCGGGCCCGGAGGAAGCGCGCCGGCGTCACGGGCCGATGCGTTGCGACGTACGCTGGCCGACACGGCACTCGCGCGGCAGCTCCGGTCGGATATCGCGCACGAGATCGCGAGGCGGGGCGGTGCGCCTAACGTGATCGTCTTCGACTTCACCGATCGGGCGCTGTACGGCAAGTCGCTGGCCGAGATCGCCGGCCAGTGGAAGCTCAATCCCGTGGAAACCGCCATCCGGATCCAGCTCGAGGGACTGCCGAACCGCGCCGGTGGCGCACGCATGCGTGGCTTCTCGATGTCGGAGCTCGACATGGAGCTGATCGCCCGGCAGCCATGGGTCGCGACCTCCACCGATGGTGGGATCGCGCTGCCGTCGGACGGTCCGACGACGCATGCGCGGTTCTACGGAAGCTTCACGCGCAAGATCAGGTATTACGCGCTCGAGCGCGGGGTCATCTCGCTCGAAGCTGCGATCCGGTCGTCGACTTCACTGCCGGCCCGCATCATGGGCCTGAAGGACCGCGGTGAGATCCGCGAAGGCATGGCCGCGGACCTCGTCATCTTCGATCTCGCGACGATCAGCGACAAGGCCACCTTCTTCGAGCCACACCAGCATTCCGAGGGAATCGATTACGTCTTCGTGAACGGGGTGGCGGTCGTTGACGGGGCGGGCAGGCTGACCGGCGCGATGCCGGGCAAGTTGCTGGTTCGTTGATCCACCGTCCACCAGACGACGCGCTATCCTTCTGAGCTTGCGCGACTCTGCGCTCTGTGCTCCTGGCTAGGCCTGCAGCCGCTTCCTCAACGCCCGTCCCAGCAGGAGGGCGCTGACCGCGGCGGCGACACCTAACGACAAAAGAAGGCCGAAACGGCGAGAGACGAAGCTGGCGCCCAGCAGCGTGGTGCCGATGGCATACGGCAGTTCGGCGATGGCGAGCGCCATCAGGTACCGTCCGAGCGGGAACCTCGCCAGCCCCAGGACCAGGCCGGGAATCTCCGACGGCAGGGCGAGCTGGAAGAGCAGGATGAAACCGAACGACACGTTTTCGCGGATGCGCGCCTGATACCGCTCGATGGACTTCCCGGGCGCCATCCATCGCATGACGGGTTCACCGAACCGGTAGGCCAGGCCGTACGACGCCAGCCCGCCCAGCATCCACCCAGCCCACAGAAGGGCCGCACACGTAACGGGGCCCCACGCGTACACGGCCGGCGGTACAAGCACGGCACTGGAAAAAAATGCCAGCATCGCCGCCAGCGCCGACAGAACCAGAAAGAGCGCCGCGCCGAGCACAGGGTGGTCCTCGATGATGACCTTCGCCGCCTCGAAGACCTCCAGCACGGCGCGATGTACAGGGTCCGACAGGGCCAATACCAGCAATCCGGCCACCAGTCCCAGAAGCAGGATGGCCCGGATGCGGAAGGTCGGAACGCGTTCGGAGGTCACTCTATCGGAATTGACGCCTCCATCGTACGCGGGTTACGGTCGCGCGCCAGAGGCCACGGTCCGGCGGCGCGGGGCATGCTCCCGATCGCCAGCCCGCACCGTCCCCCCTTTGCCGATGCCTCGGCCGCACGCCGATTGCTTACTTGCCGGGAGTGCCCGGGCGGAGCAGCTTCGCCGGACCACACCATTCCCCATGACCATCCGCCTGTATCATGAGCCGCCGCGTCGCACGGCCGCGTTATGCGCCGCATGCGTCCTCCTGCTGGCGACTGGCGCCGTGACGGCCGCGGGCCAGGCCGGTCCCGACCGGCAACGCTCGGCGCGCATCGCCGAGCTGACGTGGGTCCAGGCCGAGCAGTACCTCGACACGGGCACCGTGGTGGTGATCCCGTTAGGAGCTGAAGCCAAGGAACACGGGCCCCACCTCACCCTCGGCAACGACCAGCTCCTGGCGACGTACTATGCCGGGCGCGTGTTCGCCGCCACGCCGGTCGCCATGTATCCGACGATCACATACCACTTCTATCCCGCGTTCGTGGAGTATCCCGGATCGACCACCCTGCGCCTCGAGACCGCGCGCGACCTGGTGATCGACATCGTGCGGTCCATCGCGCGACACGGTCCGCGGCGCTTCTACATCCTGAACACCGGCGTGTCGACCGTGCGCGCCCTCGCTCCGGCCCGCGACTCCCTGGCGGCGAGCGGCATCGTCATGAGGTTCACCAACGGAGGTCCCCGCACGCGCGCCGCCGAGGAACGCCTGCGGCAGCAGCCGGGCGGTACGCACGCCGACGAATTCGAGACCTCGATGATGCTCTACATGTACCCGGATCGCGTGGACATGTCCAAAGCGGCACGGGACTACCATCCCGGCCAGAGTCCCCTCGCGCGCGACTCGGCAGTGGCGGTGCGCGAGGGTCGTACCTGGTCGCGCACCGGCATTTTCGGCGACGCCACGCTGGCAACGCGTGACAAGGGACGGATCGTGGTCGAGGCGCACGTGGAGGACATCCTCGAGGACATCGCCGCGCTCCGTCGCGTCCCCATTCCGCCCCAGCCCCCCCAGCCCCCAGCTCCCCCGCCCGGTCGCTGAGGTGATGCCAGGCGGATCAGCCGCGTCGCGCGCTCAGGGCCACCCGTCCTGCGGGAGCCCCTTCACGATCTTCAGCGCGTTCCTGTAGTACACCTTCTTCAGCACCTCGTCGGGAAGGTCGATGCCGTAGAGCTTCCAGAAGGCGTGATAGTCGCGGTAGTAGTCGAAGTAATCGTCACGCGTCTCGAAGACGCGCCAGTAATACGGGTACTCGCCGGGCTGGAACGAGTCCTTCCCGAACAGGATCCGGTCCTGGTACTTGATGAAGAAATCGCGCGCGGCGCGCGGCTGCCGCCCGATGTCATAGAGCACGGCGCCCACTTCCGTGTAAACGTTAGGCAGGTCCAGCACTTTGCCCAGCGTGGCCAGGTCGTTCGCCTGCCACCCCAGGTGGGCCGCCACGAACGTCGTCCTCGGGTTGCGCCGGAACAGGTTGTCGCGCTCCGCCATCAGCGAATCGAACGGCACCTGCCCCTCCGCGACGCGGCGGCCGGGAAAGAGCGCCAGTTCGAGCCATCGCTCGTTCCGGTAGTCGATCGGCTGGTAGAACTCCGCCGGGTCAGCCGTATGAATGAAGACCGGTACGCCGAGTCGCGCCGCCGCCTGCCAGATGGGATCGAGCTCGGGATCGTCCATCCGGAGTCGTGAACCGTCGGCCTTCCGGATCGACTGCCCGAAGCCCTTCCCGACTTCGCCGATTCCGACCGCACCCGCCTTGATGTCCGCCTCGAGCCGCGCCACGGCGCGCTCGGCCCACCCCGGACCCACGTTCTGGAGATCGAGACCGGTGAAGACAGCGACTCGACCCTTGAGGGGCGACGCGTTCACCAGCGCCAGCGTCCTCGCCAGCCGCTCTCCGCTCTGGTTTTCGGCGGCAATCATCAACCCCAGGTTGAGGCTGTCCATCGCCGCTTTGAGCGTCGCGAGGCCTTCGGGGGAGGTAAGCAGCGCCTGCGGATGCCCGTGGAAATCGATCGCCGGATACTTCGCGCGCGGCACCGAATGCGCCGGCGTGACCAGCGTGTTACGCGGCCGGTAATCGAGGATGCTCGGCGCCGGCAACTGGGGCGCCATCACCATCGATGAAGCAGCCAATCGTGTGTACTTGGCAACCGAGATGGCGACCGGCGATTACTACGGCGGCCATCGGCCAGGCAACAACCTGTTTACCGACTCCGTCGTCAGCCTCGATCTGAATACCGGCAAGCGTTACTGGTACTTTCAAGCCATCCATCATGACATCTGGGATTGGGACTTCCCCGCTCCCGGCATCCTGATGGACATCACCGTCGACGGAAAACCGATCAAGGCGATCGGGGTGCCGTCGAAGCAAGGCTGGATTTACACGTTCGATCGCATGACGGGTGAACCCGTCTGGCCGATCGTCGAGCGGCCCGTTGAAAAAGGAACCGTGCCGGGCGAGTGGTATTCGCCGACGCAGCCGTTTCCCACGAAGCCTGCGCCCTTCGATCGCCAAGGAGTGTCTGAGGCCGATCTGATCGACTGGACTCCGGAACTGAAGG
>DAIUET010000122.1:0-9272 GCA_036845045.1 Gemmatimonadaceae bacterium
ATCGGCCGCCCACGGGCATTCCCGACAAGGGGGAGCACAATCGCCTGCGCGGCTTTCTCGGCTCCTTCGTGCTCCATGCCGTCGTCGCCGCCATCTTCCTGGTGCCGTACACGATGAGCGTCTTCACCAGCGGCGTGTTCATCGGATCGGGCCTGGCGTACTTCATCGGCGGGACCGTGATCGAGGCAGTCAGTGGGCTCGAACCCTGGCGGCTCCCCGTTTTCGGCGAGATTCGGCCCTGGCAACGCGTATTCATCGTGGTTGGCCTGCCTGGCCTCCTGCTCGCCCTCCTCGCGCTGACGATCCGGGAACCACGCCAGCAGCGAGTGGCCGGCTCGCCGCCGGTCCATGCGTTCACGTTTGCCGAGATCTTCTCGTGGCTGCGCCGGCACGGCCGGGCCTATGCGACCTTTGGAGCCGGCATATCGATCTATGCCATCGTGAACTTCGGGACGGCGTTCTGGTTCCCGGCGTTCTTCGAGCGTTCGCATGGATGGAGCCCGGGGAAGATCGGTCTCCTCATGGGTGGTGCGACGGCCATCTTCGGCGTGGTTGGAGTCATGGCTGGCGGACGTCTGGCTGACTTCTTCAAGTCGCGTGGACGCGCGGACGGGAACCTCGTCGTGCTGATTCTCGCTGCGGTCATCTCCCTGCTCGCCGGCCTGCCGCTCTACCTAACGAGTTCCGAACCGGTGCTGCTCACCGCCCTCATCGTCACGAACATCGTGGCGGCCGCGCCATTCGGGGCCGCCGCTGCCGCCATGCAGGAGATGAGTCCGGGCGCGATGCGAGGTCAGGCCGCGGCATTGCTCGTCTTTCTGCTCAACTTTGTCGGGCTCGGCCTGGGCCCACCAGCCGTTGCCTTGGTTACTGATAACGTCTTCCGCGATCCAGCCAGAGTTGGCCTGTCGCTCCTGGTCGTCACGCTCGTCGGACGATCGCTGGCTGCCTTAAGTGTTGCTGGAGGTCTGGCCGCCCATAAGCGTGCAGTTTCAGAGGTTATGGCCGGCGTGCGGACTGCCTGAAGTCGGACGACGCGGTCAGAGCTTCGGCTTGGATTTCCACAGGCACCGGGATACCTTGAATGGCGTGCCTTTTGCATCGCCGCACGCCCCCGATGGAGGTCGCCTGAGCACGCTCGCGGTCATACCCGCCCGGCTCGGCGCCACGCGGCTCCCCAGGAAACCCCTCCGTCTGCTTGGTGGCGCTCCACTCATCGTTCGCGTGTGGGAACGCATCGTGGAATCGGCTGCCGCTGACCGCGTGATCGTGGCCACTGACTCCGAGGAGATCGCTGCCGTCGTCATGGAGCGCGGTGGCGAAGTCGCCATGACCCGCGCCGATCACCCGTCGGGAACGGATCGCGTCGCCGAGGTGGCTGAGCGCCCCGAGCTGCAGGCGTACGATGTCATCGTGAACGTGCAGGGCGATGAGCCATTCGTGCGACCGGAGGCGATCGCCGGTGCGGCAGCGCTCGTGCGCAGCGGCACGTTTCCCCTGGCGACATGCGCCAGCCGCGCCGCGCCGGGTATCGTCGACAATCCCGATGTGGTCAAGGTGGTGTGCGCGGACGACGGTCGCGCGATGTACTTCTCGCGGGCACCCGTTCCGTTCCTCCGCGACCGCGCGGACCTGGCTGATCGGAACGTGCTGGTCCGCCATCACCTGGGTTTGTACGCCTATACCCGGAGCGCGCTGCGACAGTGGGTGTCGCTTCCGGTGCATGCGCTCGAACGTGTGGAGCGCCTCGAACAACTGCGTCCCCTGGCGGCGGGAATCGCCATGGGGGTGCACCTGGTGGACGCGCCTCCGTTAGGCGGCGTCGACACCGAAGAAGACCTCGCTCGTGCCAATGCCCTGTGGGATGACCTTTTCGCCGGACGACCCTGATGCAGACTGCACCTCGCCAGCAGGCCACTCGCTACATCTTCGTCACCGGCGGCGTCGTCTCGTCGCTGGGGAAGGGCATCGCCTCCGCGTCGCTGGGACGCCTGCTCGTCGAACGCGGGCTCACGGTGACCATCATGAAGTTCGACCCGTACCTGAACGTCGACCCGGGAACGATGTCGCCGTTCCAGCACGGCGAGGTCTACGTCACCGAGGACGGCGCCGAAACGGACCTCGACCTCGGGCATTACGAGCGCTTCATCGACCGGTCCCTGTCGCAGTCGAACAACGTGACGACCGGCCGGATCTACCAGAACGTCATCCACAAGGAACGGCGCGGCGAGTACCTCGGCAGCACGGTCCAGGTGATTCCGCACGTGACCGACGAGATCAAGGCGCACATGAAGCGCGTGGCGCCGGGTAATGACGTCGTGATCGTGGAAATCGGCGGCACGGTGGGCGACATCGAATCGCTCCCGTTCCTCGAGGCCATCCGTCAGTTCCGGCACGAAGTCGGCCGGCAGAATGCGATCTTCATTCACCTGACGCTGGTCCCGTACATCGCCGCCGCCGGCGAGGTGAAGACGAAGCCGACGCAGCACTCCGTGCGCGAGCTGATGGAAATCGGTATCCAGCCCGACTTCCTGATCTGCCGGACGGAGCGCGCGCTCTCCGAGGACGTAAAGCGCAAGATCGCGCTGTTCTGCAACGTCGAGTTCGGGAACGTCATCGAGAGTCGCGACGTGCCCACGATCTACCAGATCCCGCTCGCGTTCTACGACCAGGGACTCGACGAGCGTGTCGTCAGGCGGTTCGAGCTCGAAGGAAAGGAACCGGACCTCACCGACTGGCGGGCCATGGTCTCCCGCGTGGTGAGTCCCCGCGATCGCGTGCGCGTGGCGGTGGTTGGGAAGTACACGGAGCTGGTCGACAGCTACAAGAGCATCCAGGAAGCGCTGGTGCACGGCGGCATCGCCAACGACGTGGGTGTCGACGTCTCCTGGCTCTCGAGCGACCTGTTCACCGACAAGGCGCGTGCCCGCGAGCTCCTGTCCGGTCACCACGCCCTGCTCGTTCCGGGCGGCTTCGGCGTCCGTGGCATCGACGGCATGGTCGAGGCGGTGCGCGCCGCGCGCGAAACCGGCCTGCCGTTCTTCGGCATCTGCCTCGGGATGCAGGTCTCGATCATCGAGTTTGCCCGCAACGTCCTCCAGCTTCCGGATTCGCACTCCAGTGAGTTCGCGCCCGAATGCGGGAACCCCGTCATCGACCTCATGGAGGAGCAGAAGCACGTCACCGAGATGGGTGGCACAATGCGGCTCGGGGCGTACCCCTGCCGGCTGCAGCGCGGCTCCCGCGCCGCCGAGGTGTACGGCGTCCCCGAGGTCAGCGAGCGCCATCGTCACCGGTACGAAGTCTCCAACAGTTACCGGGACCAATTCACCGCGAACGGGCTCAAACTGAGTGGCTTGTCACCCGATGGCTCGCTGGTGGAAATCGTGGAGCTGGAGAACCACCCGTGGTTCATCGGCGTCCAGTTCCATCCGGAACTGCGTTCCCGGCCCACTCGGCCGCACCCGCTGTTCGCCGGCTTCATCGCGGCGGCGGCTTCGGCGAAGCGCCGGGCCAGCGCGGCTGCCGCCGGACCGGCGCTGGTCGAAGCCGCCGACTGATCATGGCCGATGGCTTTCCGCGCGACGAGCTGTTTCTCATCGCCGGCCCGTGTGTACTCGAAGACGACAACCTCAACCTGAGGGTCGGAGAAGCCCTGGCGCGCCTCGCCGAGGCGGTGCCGGGGGGAATCGTATACAAGGCGAGCTTCGACAAGGCCAATCGTTCGAACGCCAACGCGCATCGCGGCCCCGGACTGGACGAAGGCCTCGAGAAACTCGCCCGCGTCCGGACGGCGACCGGCCTTCGACTCCTCACCGACGTTCATCTGCCCGATCAGTGCGCGCCCGTGGCGCAGGTGGTGGACGTCCTCCAGATCCCCGCCTTCCTCTGTCGCCAGACCGACCTGCTCGAAGCCGCCGGCAGGACCGGCAAGGCGGTGAACGTGAAGAAAGGGCAGTGGATGGCGCCCGAAGCGATGCGCGGTGCAGTCGAAAAAGTGCGGAAAGCCAGGCCAGAGGCCGGAGGTCGGAGGCAGAAGGAAAGCACCGCCGAGTCACGAGTCACGAGTCACGAATCACTTGTTGCCGTGACCGAACGCGGGAGTTTCTTCGGCTACGGGGACCTGGCCGTGGACATGCGCTCCATCCCCCGCATGCAGGCCGCCACGGGCTGTCCGGTCATTTTCGATGGCACGCATTCGGTCCAGCGCCCCGGCCTCGGCGAGGGTGGCGCGAGCGGCGGCGCGCGGGAGTTCATCCCTGGCCTGACGCTCGCGGCGGTCGCCGCCGGCGCCGACGGCCTCTTTCTCGAGACGCATCCTGATCCCGATCACGCGCCCAGCGACGGCCCCAATATGCTGCCGCTGTCGGAGCTCGATTCACTCGTCAGGCGGGCGGTGGCCGTGCGCGAGGCATGCCGCCGATGACCGCGCTTGGAGCACAGGGAGCAGACGTGGCGCGTTCACGCGCCACGTTGTCAATCGATCCCGCCGTCGCCCGTCGAATCCGCCTCGTGGGGCTGGATGTCGATGGAGTCCTCACCGAAGGCGGTATCTACCTCGGCGACGTCGACGGGGCGCGGCTCGAATTCAAGCGCTTCGACATCCAGGACGGCCTCGGCATCAAGATGCTGCAGCTGGCGGGCATCGAGGTCGCAATCATCACCGGGCGCGTCTCTGAATCCGTTGCGTTCCGCGCGCGGGAGCTGGCCATCACGGACGTCGTGCAGGATACACACGCCCGGAAACTGCCGGCCCTGCGCAAGCTGCTTGCTGCGAAGGGAATCGATGAGCAGGATGTCGCGTTTGTCGGCGATGACTTGCCGGACCTCGCCGTATTGCGCGTCGTCGGGCTGCCGGCGGTCGTTGCGGACTGCACCGAGGACGTATCACGCCTCGGCCTCCGCCTGACGAAACGGGGCGGGCATGGCGCCGTGCGGGAATTCGCCGAGCTTCTGCTGCGCGCCCGAGGCGAGTGGGATGCGCTGGTGGAGACGTACGTGAAATCCCGGTCTGAGGGAGCGGAATGATGACCTCGTCGATCATGACTGACGCGAAGACAACCGGCCGCCGTGTGGTCCGGATGGAGGCCGAGGCGTTGTCTGAAGTCGAGCGCCGGATCGGGGATGGCTTCGTCTCCGCGGTCGACCTCATTGCCACGTCCACCGGCCGCGTGATCGTGTCGGGTATCGGTAAGTCCGGACACGTGGCAAGAAAGATCGCTGCAACACTTACGTCGACGGGAACGCCCGCTTCCTTCCTGCATCCGGTGGAGGGACTGCACGGTGACCTGGGACTCGTAGGCGCCGACGACGTGGCGCTGCTGCTCTCCAAGAGCGGCGAGTCCGCCGAACTCCTGACGCTCCTCGAGCACCTCCGGCGATTCGGTGCTCGTACGATCGCGCTGACGGGAGCGTCGGAATCCACCCTGGGTCGGCAGTGCGACGCCATCCTCGACGCGTGGGTGAAGGAGGAGGCCTGTCCCCATGACCTGGCGCCCACGACCAGCACCACTGCTGCCCTGGCGCTCGGCGATGCCCTTGCGGTTGCGGTGCTGGAACGGAAGGGATTCCGACGGGAGGATTTCGCCCGCTTTCACCCCGGTGGGGCACTCGGACGGAGATTGATCACGCGAGTCCGTGATGTGATGGAGCGCGATCTCCTGCCCGTGCTGGATCCGTCGGCAACGTTGAAAGAAGCGGTCGTCTGGCTGGCGGAGCGGCGCGGCATCGTTATCGCTGCAACGCCTGACAAACGGGTCGTGGGAGTCTTCACCGCTGGAGACCTGACGCGGCTCCTGGAGCGCACGCAGGACATCTTCGGCCTGACGATCGAATCGGTGATGACGAGGTCACCGAAGCTCGCCGATGCGGAGGAACTCGCGAGCGCGGCAGTGTACCGCATGGAACAGATCGGCATCATGGCCATGCCGGTTGTCGACGCGTCCCAGCACGTCGTTGGCGTGGTTCACCTGCATGACCTCATGAGGGCAGGGGTGGCATGATGCGGGCAGCCCGTATTGCCTTCTGTTGCGTCGTTCTTGGCGTGGCCTCTGCCTGTGGCGACACGCAGGGGCCGCCCGTGGTGAACCTGCAGTTGCTGCCCGATTCGGCGGAGCAGCTGGCGATCGGGATCACGTTCACGCTCACCGAAGAGGGTGTCCGAAGGGCGATCGTCGCCGCCGATACCATGCTCGTGTACGACGACGCCACGCGCGAGGAGCTGCGCAAGGTGACGGCACGGTTCTATACGCCGGCGGGTGAGCAGGACGCCATTCTGACCTCCGACCAGGGATCCCACAGCAACCGCCTGGGGACAATGGAGGCGCGCGGCAACGTCGTCGTGATTTCAAAAGAGGGGAAGCGGCTGGAGTCCCCGCACCTCAAGTATGACCCGTCACGCAACGAGATCTCGAGCGACAGCGCGTTCACGCTGACTGAAAACGAGCGCGTGACGAAGGGTATCGGGTTCGTCTCCAATCCCGAGATGACCAATATGCGCATCCTCGCCGGCGCGCAGGTGACGGGCAGCGAAGTGAGGATCCCGCGGAAATGAGGCGGCGTGTCGCGCTGTGGGTTCTGTGCAGCCTGACGATGATGGTTGGGGCGTGTCGCTCCGGCGGACCCCGGCCACGCGCGGCTGCTCCGGCCCTGCCTGACACGCTCGCCGAGCGCCTGACGCGGGACTCGATCGCGCTGGCCCGCGAGGATTCCATTCGCGCGGCGGCAGAAACGCCGGATACGCCGGCCGCCGCTCCCGCGTCGGAGCTGGCGCCAAGGGCACCCAAACCGCCGGAGCCCGAACGGCGGTGCATTCTCGACCTGACGAACCGGCCAGAAACGCGCTTCCAGCGCGTCGTCGATGCATCCGGGAAATCGTTCGTGTATGCCGGGGGCGGCATCGTCGGAAACTGTCGGGGCCAGAACATTCACATCACCGCCGACAGCGCGGAGAGCTACGAGGTCAACGACCTGCACATCCTGATCGGCAACGTGAAGTACCGCGAGGACAAGTATCACATCGACGCCAAACGGGTCACCTACTTCCGTGCCGAGGAGCGCCTGCTCTTCCAGGACAGCGTCCATGCGGTCATGACGGAGGATGCCGCCACGCTGGATGGGCCGCAGCTCGAGTACTTCCGTGCGGTGCGCGGCCTGCGGCAACGGCAGCGGGTGGTCGCGACGCAACGTCCGAGGCTGACCTATATCGAGAAGGACTCGGCCGGTCGCGAACAGCCGCCGGTTGTCGTGCTGGGCAACACGATTCTTGGCGAGGGTGACTCGACCTTCTACGCCACCGGCGATGTCCGCATCGAACGCACCGACGTCCTGGCCACTGGCGACTCGGCCATGCTCGACGGCGCCCGACGCTTCTCGCGCCTCATGAAAGGACCCGTGGTCGAGTCGAAGAGCGATAAGCCCTTCACGCTCAAGGGACGCGTCATCGAGATGTATGGCGAGGCGCGACAGCTCGATCGCGTCGTGGCGCTCGACTCGGCCAGTGCCGTCAGCGAGGACTTCAATGTCGTCTCGGACACGATCGACCTCCGCGTCGCTGACCGGCAGCTGAATCGCGCGTTCGCGTTCGGGCCAATGGGAGCCAGGGCGACGACACCAGGGCGCGATATCATCGCCGATTCGCTCGACATCATCATGCCCGGCCAGCGCATCAGGGAGCTGCGCGCGATCGGGAAGGCATTCGCCGAGACCGATCCGGATACCACGCGCATCATCAGCGACGAGCGGGACTGGATCCGCGGCGACACGTTGATTGCGCGCTTCGACTCGCTCCCCCCGGCCGACACGACCCAGCCCCCGATTCGCGACCTCTTCGCATCGGGTCAGGCCAGCGCCTATTACCAGGTGGCGGCCGACAGTGTGAACCGTTCCAGGCCAGGCATCAACTACGTCACAGGTCGTGTCATTCGCCTCACGTTCAAGGATCGTGAGGTCGAAACGGTCACCGTCACCGACCAGGCGTCGGGCGTCTATATCGCCCCGATCCCCCCCGATTCGGCTGCACGCCGGCCCGGCGCAACACGGCCGCCGCCCTCGCCCGCCGTGCCACGCCCGCCCTCGCGAGTACCCGAGCCACGCCGGCGCCCGTGATGGATCCGCAGAACCAAGACATCCACGCAATCGTCGACCGCCTGGCCGGGGGCGACCGGTCGGCGGCGTTCGCGTTGCACGCCATCCTCAGTGAGGCGGACGACAGCGGCTTTGCCCCCGTCAACCGGGTCGCCATCCGGTTCCGGGACGACTTCCTCGATTCGTTGCGGGCCCGGGGCGAGGAC
This sequence comes from Gemmatimonadaceae bacterium, assembly GCA_036845045.1. Lineage (GTDB taxonomy): Bacteria > Gemmatimonadota > Gemmatimonadetes > Gemmatimonadales > Gemmatimonadaceae > JABWBJ01. The sequence continues at coordinate 8,292 of DAIUET010000122.1, forward strand.
GCGACGCGCGAGGCCGGCCGGCTGAGCCTGGACGAGGTCCGTGCCTTCCTCGACAACTCGGTCCTCCCGCGCCTAACGAGCCAGGGTACGATCGAGTACCCTGCCGCGGCAGTGAACGGGGAGCCCGGGCTGCGCATGAAGCCGGAGATCTGGGCCAGCGTTGCCGGTATGCGGGGTGAGGTCGCCGATCACCTCAAGGTCACCGGTGAGGTCGCGGCGATCGCGCCGCAGCCCACCAGGCCCGCCGTCGCGCCTGACGAGGGAAGTGTCCTCCACGCCGAAGGGCTGAGCAAGGCCTACCGGCGCCGGCGGGTGGTGGACAACGTCGATGTACACCTCCGGCAGGGCGAGATCGTCGGCCTGCTCGGCCCCAACGGAGCAGGGAAGACCACGACGTTCTACATGATCGTCGGCTTGATCGAGCCGCTCGAGGGCCGCATCCGGCTGGACGGGACGGACATCACCCGGATGCCCATGTACAAGCGCGCCCGTCAGGGAATTGGCTACCTCTCCCAGGAACCGTCCGTCTTTCGCAAGCTCACGGTCGAGGAGAACGTTCTGGCCATCCTCGAGACGTTGCCAATCCCCAAGGCCGAGCGTCGCTCAAGGCTGGATAAGCTGTTGGACGAATTGAACATCAAGCACCTGCGTGCCAACAAGGCATACTCCCTCTCGGGCGGCGAACGACGCCGGCTCGAGATCACGCGCGCCCTCGTCTCCCAACCGAAGTTCATGATGCTCGATGAGCCGTTTGCCGGGGTCGATCCGATCGCCGTCCACGATATCCAGTCGATCGTCGCGGGACTGCGGACGAAGGGCATCGGCGTGCTGATCAGCGACCATAACGTGGAACAGACGCTGGATATCGTCGATCGCGCCTACATCATGTTCGACGGCCAGGTGAAGGTCTCCGGCACGGTACGTGAGCTCGTCTTCGACGACGAGGTCTCACGGATCTACCTCGGTCCCACGCTCACGGCC
>DAIUET010000123.1:0-4537 GCA_036845045.1 Gemmatimonadaceae bacterium
GCGACACGCGGGTGGCGACGATGGTCTCCTCAGGCAGTTCCCGACCATCCTCGTAAATCCGGATGTAGTCCGCGATCCAGATGCGGGCAGCGTCCGTCGTCTGCGACCCCAATCGGGAGAAGTCGAGGTAACCAGGCCCCCGCAGCGGCAGATCCAGGTCGCGCATTGCGCCGAGGGGGGCGCGAATCAGGAGCCGGAGCGTCTTGCCCTCGGGACGCACGTAGATCTGTACGGCGACATTTGCCGGCACTTCGTGCGCATCGACCCTGCCTGACGGAAAGGCCAGCATCGCGCCGGCGACGATCGCGCCCAGGGCGAGTCGCGGGGCGCGGTATCGTGACCGTGTTTCGCGGGGGGAGGCTGGCAAGGACAACGCCCTAACGGATTGGTGGGGCTGAACGTAGAATGAAATGTTTCCCGGGCTTCTGCCAGAGAATCAGCTCGAAATCTGATCGTGATTCGTGACCGGCACGACGTTGCGCGCCGGGTTGATACGCGCCTGGAGGCACTTCCGATGAAACTGGTTCCTTCGATCCTGGCGGGCACGCTGGGGATCGCGACCGCCGTGTCCATCTGGCAGCCGGGCGTTGGAGCGGCGACCCAGGGCGACCCGGTGCAGGCGCCCCGGTTCGAGGTGGACCCATATTGGCCGAAGCCCCTGCCTAACCACTGGCTGCTTGGCTCCGGTACGGGGATCGCCATCGACGCGCGAGATCACGTCTACGTCGTTCACCTGACCGACAACTTCGTTGCGCGGACGGAAACCGGCGCCGGCACGATTACGCCGGAAGGTGAATGCTGTTCCGCGGCGCCGAATGTCCTGGAGTTCGACCCCGACGGGAACCTGGTGAAGAGTTGGGGAGGATCGGGGCAGGGCTTCGACTGGCCGGCCCAGAACGCCGGGCTCGCGATTGATCCGGCCGGCAACTTCTGGATCGGCGGGATTGGCGGGACCGACACCCGCATCCTCAAGTTCTCGAAGGACGGGAACTTCGTGGCGCAGTACGGCAAGGCGTTCATAGCACCTCCGACTCCCGCCGCGGCCGCGGATACCCAGTACGCCGGACAGTCTCCGGGTCGCGGGCAGGCAGCCGCGGGCCGCGGCGGACGCGGTGGACGGGGTGGTCGTGGGGCCGCTCCCGTCGCCCCGGCCGCCAGCACGAGCCGTGAGATGTTTGGCGGCGTCACGGCGTTCGCCTTCGACGCCGGCGCTGGCGAAGTCTATGTCGCCGATGGGACGCGCAACCGCCGCATCGCGGTGGTCGACATGAACACGGGCGCGATCAAGCGGTTCTTCGGCGCGTATGGATCGACGCCCGATGACGCCGGCGCTGCCACCTATTCACCAGACAGTCCCCCGTCGAAGCAGTTCTCGGCCGTGCGTTGCCTCGAGATGTCCGCTGACGGCCTGCTGTATGTCTGCGACGCGCGCAATAACCGGATCCAGGTCTTCCAGAAGGACGGCAAGTTTGTCCGCGAAGCGCGCATCGCGCCGAACACGCTGGGCAACGGCTCGGTATGGGACGTCGCATTCTCGCGCGACCCGCAGCAGCGCTACGTCTACGTCGCCGACGGCTCGAATATGAAGATCCATGTGCTCGAGCGTCAGACGCTGAACCACCTGACGAGTTTTGGCGAAGGGGGCCGGTATCCGGGGCAGTTCCTCGCGGTGTCCGGCGTCGCTACCGACTCCAGGGGGAATCTCTACACGATCGAAGCCGACCAGGGGAAGCGCCTGCAGCGGTTCGTGTTCAAGGGCGTCGGCTCGGTGCCTCGGAACCAGGGCGTCGTTTGGCCCAAGTGAATGAACAGCATTGAACTTCTCTGCGTTCTCTGCGTTCAAGGTGTTTACCATGAATCCGTGGTCGCATACGATGAGTAAACCAAAGCTGATTCTGGTCTCGGGCTGGGTACTCGCGCTCGTTACCGTTGCGGTCGCACAGCGGGCGCTCGAATCGCAGCAACCGATGGTCGAGGCTCCGATGTTCGAGGTCGACCCGTTCTGGCCCAAGCCACTGCCAAACAAGTGGGTGCTGGGCAACGCCATCGGCGTGGGCGTCGACTCGCGCGATCACGTATTCATCGTGCACCGGCAGGATACGATGAACGAGGCCGAGGGCGGGGCGGGGACGACCCCGCCGACGAGCGAGTGCTGCAAGGGAGCGCCCCCGGTGCTGGAGTTCGACCCCCAGGGCAACCTGGTGAACAGCTGGGGCGGACCCGGCGAGGGTTACGTCTGGCCCGGATCGAACCACGGCATCTCGATCGACAGGAACGACAACGTCTGGATCGGCGGCAACGGCACCAACGACTCGCATGTCCTGAAGTTCTCGCGCGACGGCAAGCTGCTGATGCAGATCGGCAGGCCGAACGCGGTGCCGCTTCCGGCCGAAAACGTCAAGCCGGGACATACCGCCGGGAACAGCCAGTCGACGGAGCATTTCGGCCGCGTCGCGAAGGTGTCGCTCGACAATGCCGCCAACGAGGCGTACGTGTCCGACGGCTACCTCAACAAGCGCGTGGCCGTGATCGACATGACAACGGGGAAGGTGAAGCGCTTCTGGGGCGCGTACGGCAACGCTCCCTCGGACTCGAATTACGGCCCCTATAACCCCGATGCACCGCTGATCCCGCAGTTCCGCACGCCGCTGCACTGCGCCGAGCCGACGGACGACGGCCTGGTCTACGTCTGCGACCGGCCGAACGACCGGATCCAGGTCTTCCAGAAGGACGGAAAGTTCGTCAAGGAAGTCCGCATCGCGCCCAGGACGTTAGGCGACGGGTCGGTCTGGGACATCGCCTTCTCGAAGGACCCGGCCCAGAAGTATCTGTACCTGGCCGACGGAAAGAACGCGCGCATCTATGTGATCGATCGCCAGAGCCTCGAGATCCTCACGCAGTTCGGGGACGGGGGCCGCCAGCCGGGCCAGTTCTTCGCCGTCCACTCCATCGCCACTGATTCGCGCGGCAATATCTTCACGACGGAGACATACGAAGGGAAGCGGCTGCAGAAGTTCGTCTACAAAGGGATGGGTCGCGTCCCTCGCAACCAGGGCGTGGTGTGGCCGAAGAAGTGAATCGTGAATCGTGAATCGTGACTGGGCACTGCTTCGATGACTGACCAGATCCATCGCAGAGATTTCCTGAAGACTGCCGGCGCCCAGGCGGGGCTCCTCGCCGTCGGTGCCACGTCGTTAGGCGCGGCAACGCCGCCGGAACCGGTAGCTCCCACGTCGGACCGCTGGGTCGGCGCGCCGGCCATCAACGGCAAGACGTACGACATCGCCGTGGTGGGCGCGGGTGCGTTCGGGGGATGGACCGCGTACTGGGCCCGCAAGCTCGGCGCGTCGGTGGTGCTGATCGACGCCTATGGACCGGGCAACTCGCGCTCCACCTCGGGCGACGAGACGCGCGGCGTCCGCACGTCCTACGGCGATCGCCCGCACGGCGAACAGTGGATGCAATGGGCCAGCCGCTCGATCCAGCGCTGGAAGGCCTGGGACGACGAATGGGGGCGCGACCTCAAGATGCGCCTCTTCGTGACCACCGGCGACTTCATCTTCCGCAACGAGTGGGAGAACTTCACGAAGACGACGCGCGACCTGTTTGTGAAGAATGGCATCCGGCACGAATCGGTCGATGTCGAGATCGTAAAGAAGGAATTTCCCCAGTTCGACCTGCGCGGTATTACAGCCTGCCTGTACGAGCACGAGGCCGGCGTGGTCAGGGCCCGCCGGTCGACGCAGTGCGTGGCCGAGGTGCTGCAGAAGATGGGCGGGGACGTCGTGGTCGCCCGCGCCTATCCCGGCCCCCTGGAATCGGGCCGCATGGGCTCCCTGATCCTCAACAACCAGGAGACGGTCAAGGCGCAGCACTACGTCTTCGCGTTAGGCCCCTGGTTGGGCAAGACCTTTCCGGGACTCCTCGGCCCGCGCATGCGGCAGCCGATCGGGCGCGTCTGCTACTTCTCGACGCCGCATGGCGACAGCCGCTTCGAGTGGCCGAACATGCCGAGCTTCAACTTCCCCGGCGTGACGGGCTGGCCCACGCTTCCGTTTGACAGCCGCGGTCTGCGGGTGCGCGGCGGTGGGGGTGGCGGGGGAGGTGGACGCGGCGGCGGCAGGGGCGGCGCCGGGGGCGCGGGCGGGAACCAGCAGGAGGCGCCGGCGGGGCCGCCGATCATCGGAGGGCCGGAGCAGGATCCGGACCTGAGCGATCGGTATGTCGATCCATTGACCGTCGAGCGGGCGCGCAACTTCCTCGCCGAGCGGATCCCGATCATGAAGGACCAGCCGCTCAACGAGACGCGGGCCTGTCATTACGAACAGAGCTCGTCGCGCAACTTCATCATCGACCGGCACCCCGACATCCCGAACGCGTGGATCGCCGGTGGCGGTTCGGCGGAGGCGTTCAAGTCCGGCCCCGTGATCGGGGAATACGTCGCGCGCCGGGTGCTCAACAAGGACCTGGAGCCTCACCTCGCGGCCGCGTTCCGCATCCCGACCGAGACGTATGAAGGAATCATCGCGCCGGCGCC
>DAIUET010000123.1:4637-9265 GCA_036845045.1 Gemmatimonadaceae bacterium
TACTTGCCCATCCTGGTCACGTTCTCCGCGGCCGGACCCTTCTTCCCTTCGACGACATCGAACTCCACCGTCTCACCTTCGGTAAGGGTCTTGAAACCCTTCCCCTGGATCGCCGAGTGGTGGACGAAACAGTCCTTCGATCCGTCCTGAGGGGTGATGAACCCGAAGCCCTTGGCCTCGTTGAACCACTTGACCGTTCCGGACGTGCGCATGTCCTTCACTCCGTCTTGTTGATGGTGGGTCGGAGTGCGGACGAGCCGTACTTACCGATCACCTTTGCGTGAGACTGCCCCCACGCGGGCTCGGACCGCCGGCGCCTGACGAGTGCGTCGCGGTCCCGTGCTCCACCGGTCGTCAGCCGGTCGGCCACGCATGACCTCGTACGAGACCATTTTGCGGCGCTCAATAGTAATGCTGCCTGGAAATGCCAGCAACACGACCTCAGGTGTGAGGCAAGCGTCCCTCCAAAGAGAGGGGGGATGAACTGCTTTCGTGATTGAGCGAGGTGTCCAAGCTCGATAGTTTCCATGGAGTTACGGGGCAGTAACTCCCGACCCGGGGGTTGCCCAGGGGGGACGCCGCAGAGTTGCCCCGCCGCCCGCCAACCCAGCAACCCCACCGAGAACCGCTCATGCCAGCTGTCGCTGTTATCGCCCTCGTGGCGTCCATGATCGCGTCGTCGTCCCCACTCTTCGCACAGGCGCTCAAGCCGGGTGCGAGCGGCCGGGCGACCACCACCCTCACCCTCAACGGGAACCGGCCACCCTCGATCAGCATCGACTACGGCCAGCCGCACGCGCGCGGTCGGACAGTGGCCGGCGCCCTCGCGGGTGACCTGGGAAAGATCTGGCGGCTGGGCGCGAACGAGGCAACTACGTTCCGCACCGACGTCGACGTCACGATCGGCACACTCACGGTCCCGAAAGGCGCCTACACGCTGGCCGCTGAGACCTCAGTGGCCGGGGAGTGGAAGCTGATCGTGAACACGAAGACGGGTCAGTGGGGCATTCCCTACGATGCATCGACGGAACTGGGACGGACACCGCTCACGTCGCGGACCCTGGCCTCGCCCGTGGAGGCATTCACCATGTGGCTGGTCCCGGCAGCCGATGGCTCGGCCAGCGGTACCATCCGGTTCGCGTGGGGCACCCGGGAGTTCAGCGTGCCGTGGCGCGTGAAATAGACGCAGCGAAGAGCGACCAGCGACAAGCGACGAGCAACCAGCGACCCGAGTCTAAATCCACGGCGATGAGCGACAACCCTCTGCAGCGTCTGTACCAGGCCGGCCAGTCGATCTGGCTCGATTACATCGACCGCGCGGTGCTGCACGATGGACGCCTGACGAGGATGATCGAGCAGGACGCCCTCGTCGGGATGACGTCCAATCCGACCATCTTCGAGAAGGCGCTGGCCGAGGGGCACGCGTACGACGCGCAGGTCTCCTCGGCATCACCCGACCTGAGCCCCGCCGAGCTGTTCGAGCTGATCGAGACGGACGACGTGCGGGAGGCCTGCGACCGCTTCGCCGGCGTCTTCGAGGCCACCGAGGGGCAGGACGGCTACGTCTCGATCGAGGTGTCGCCGTCGCAGGCGTTCGATGCCGACGCTACCGTGTCCGAGGCGCGCCGCCTCTGGACGACGGTCGACCGGCCTAACGTGATGGTCAAGGTGCCCGGCACGCCCGAGGGGGCCCACGCCATCCGCCGCCTCATCGCCGAAGGCATCAACGTCAACGTAACGCTGCTGTTCGCCATCGAGGCCCACGATCGCGTCATCGAGGCGTACCAGGCGGGGCTCGAGGACCGGCTCGCCGCCGGACAGCCGATCGACCGGCTGGCGTCCGTGGCGAGTTTTTTCGTAAGTCGCGTGGACACCGAGGTAGACAAGCGACTCAACGCGATGGCTGCCGCGGCCACCGATGAAGCGCGCGACCGGCTGCTCGCCTTGCGCGGTCGCGCGGCAATCGCCAATGCCCGCCTGGCCTACCGGCTCTTCACCCGGCGGTTTGCGGGGGCGCGATGGGAACGCCTGGCCGCCAGCGGGGCGATGGTCCAGCGCCCGCTCTGGGCGAGCACCTCGACCAAGAACCCCGCCTATCGCGACGTGCTGTATGTGGAGCAGCTGATCGGGCCACATACCGTGAACACGCTCCCGCCGGCGACCATGGAGGCGTTCCGCGACCATGGCGTCGTGGCGCGTACCGTTGACGCGAACGTCGAACAGGCCGAAGCGGATATTGCGGCGCTCGAAGCGGCCGGAATTTCACTCGCGGACGTCACGCAGCAGTTGCTGACGGACGGCGTCGCATCGTTCCAGCGCTCCTTCGATACGCTGCTCGCGGGCCTCAGCCGGAAAGCCGCGTCGCTGGTCGCCAGCTGACGGATGACAGGTACGGCTCCGGCGACGCGCACCGACTCGCCGTCAACTGACCGCACCAAGATCGTCTGTACACTGGGACCCTCGTCCGCGTCGCTGGAGGTCATCGGATCATTGATCGACGCCGGCATGTCCGTGGCGCGGATCAATTTTTCGCACGGCACGCACGAGACCCACGCCCGGACGATCTCACTCGTCAGGCAGGCGGCCGCCGAACGCGGGCGACCCGTCGCGATCCTGGGCGACCTGCAGGGCCCGCGGATCCGCGTCGGTGACCTCGAGGCGCCACGGACCGTGTCGCCGGGCGATGAAGTCGTCCTCTGCGACGAGGGTGGCTCCTCTGCACACGACCTGCCCGTCGCGTATCCCGACATCGCCAGGGACGTGAAGGCCGGGGATCGGGTGCTCATCGACGATGGGCTGATCGAGTTGGTCGTCCTCGACATCCGCGCACCGCGCGTGGTGACCCGCGTGCTGCACGGCGGCGAGATCCGGAGCCACAAGGGGATCAACCTGCCCGGCGTGCAGGTGTCGGCGCCGTCGATCACGGAGAAGGACCGCGCCGACGCGCAGTTCGCGGTCGAGCAGGGACTCGACTACCTCGCGCTCAGCTTCGTCAGGCGGGTCGAGGACCTGGCGACGCTCCGGGAGCTCGTGCCCACGTGGCTGCTGGTGATCGCCAAGATCGAAAAGGACAGCGCGCTCGACGACATCGAGAACATCGTCCGGGCCTCCGACGGCATCATGGTCGCGCGCGGCGATCTTGGCGTGGAGGTGCCGTTCGAGGAAGTCCCGCTCGTGCAGAAGAAGCTCATCCGCCTGGCCAACCAGGTGGGGCGCCCGGTCATTACCGCCACGCAGATGCTCGAGTCCATGGTCGAGCATCCGCGTCCCACGAGGGCCGAGGCCAGCGACGTCGCCAACGCCATTCTCGACGGGACGGACGCGGTGATGCTGTCGGCCGAAACTGCCATGGGGGCGTATCCCGAGCTGGCCGTGCGCGCGATGCGCCGCATCATCGCGGAAATCGAGAAGCGTGGCGTGACGCCGCGACGGGAAGAGCGAAAGGCGGGCCTGATCGGGGCGTCGACCGAGGAAACCATCGCGGTGGCGACACGAGCCGCCGCTGTCCTGCTGGAAGCTCCCCTCGTTGTGGTCTTCACGAAGAGCGGGTTTTCGGCGCGTATCGTCGCCTCGCAGCGACCCGATGTCCCCATCCTGGGCCTGACGCCGGTGGAGCGGACATATCAGCAGCTGGCGCTGATCTGGGGTGTGATACCGGCGCTGGCGCCGCACGTCGAGTCGTACGTCGAGATGTTCGAGATCGCCCGGGCGGAGATCCTGCGGCGCGGGCTGGCGAAGGCCGGGGATCGGGTCCTCGTCACGGCGGGCGTCCCCTTCGACGTGCCGGGGACCACCAACCTGCTGAAGGTCGAAGTGGTATGAAGCTCACGTTTCTCGGAACGGGAACCAGCTTCGGCGTCCCGCAGATCGGGTGTCACTGTCCGGTGTGCCGATCGCCGGACCCGCGCGATCGCCGGAATCGCGTCGGCGCGGTGGTCGAGACCGACCGGGGCACGCGCCTCCTCATCGACACGCCCCCCGAACTTCGCCTCCAGCTGATCACGTGCGGAATCGACCGGATCGACGCGGTGCTCTTCACACACGATCATGCCGATCACGTGCAGGGGCTCGACGACGTGCGCGCATTCACGATGCGCCGCGACGCACCGCTGGCGATGTACGGATCCGGGGGGACGCTCGACCGGATCGCGAAGCGGTTTCCCTACATTTTCGACGACCGCGTGCGCCCCCTGCCGGGAACGTCGAAGCCCGAGGGACAGTTGCGCGTACTGGCGCCCGGCGAGACGCGCGAGATCGGGGACATCGAGGTCACCGCGGTCGAAGTTCCGCATGGTGGCGCGACGGTCTTCGGCTATCGCATCGGCCCACTCGCCTACGTCACCGATGCCAAGCGCATTCCGCCCGAGGCGATGGATCGGCTCGCCGGGGCAAAGGTCCTCGTGATCAACGCACTGCTCCGGACCGAGCACCCGACGCACCTCTCGATCCCGGAGGCCATTCGCGTGGCGCAGCAGGTGGGCGCCGAACGGACCTACTTCACGCACCTGACGCACGAGAGTTTCCATGCGGACCTGGAGGCAGAACTGCCGCGCGGGATCAACCCTGCCTTCGATGGACTCGTAGTGAGGATCGACGAGTCGGGAAGCGCCCCGTGATCGCGCTCGACT
>DAIUET010000124.1:0-9133 GCA_036845045.1 Gemmatimonadaceae bacterium
CAATGTTTGACAAGCTGCGAGAGACGTTCCCGATGTACCTCGCGGCAGCGGAGTATGAGACGCGCCAGGCCTGGGGGCAGAGCAACGTGCGCATGGAGCACCGCGGCTACCTGAACGACCCCTGCAAGCGGAGCACGGAGTTGTCAGGCAATCTTAGTGTGCGTCTGTTCCGGGGCTTCAGCGTCCGCTTCGGCGGGGGCTACAGCTGGATCCACGACCAGGTGTATCTGCCGAAGGGAGAGCGGGACCAGGCGGACGTGCTGTTGCGACGGCGGGCATTGCTGACGGGCTACGAATACAACGCGTTCTTCGGCTTCACCTACACGTTCGGGTCTATTTTCAATAACGTGGTCAATCCGAGGTTTTTCTAAAACAGAAGAGCGCAGAAGCCTAAGAGCGCAGGAGCCTGAGAGCGCGGAAGCCAACAGGCGCAGAAGCCTAAGAGCGCAGAAGCAAACAAGCGCAGAAGCCTGAGAGCGCAGAAGCCTAAAGGCGCAGAAGCCAACAAGCGCAGAAGCCTGAGAGCGCAGAGGCCAGAAAGCGCAGAAGCCTAAAGGCGCAGAAGCCAAAGAGCGCGAAGATCAAAGTGCGCAGGGATCTGAAAGCGTGCGCGGCAGAACGAGATGGCGCGGGCCCGTGCCGAGTTCGAGCGGCCGACTCGCCGTTGGCAGTTCGCGCCGTTCGGCAGGTGCGCAGTTTGGCAGGTGCGCAGTCCGGTGCGCCGTCTGGCCGGTGCGCTTCTGGCCGGTGCGCCGTCTGGCTTCTGCGCTGTCAGGCTTTTGCGCCGTTCGGCTTTTGCGCCTTTCGTGCTCTGCGCCGTCAGGCTTCTGCGCTGTAAGGCTTTTGCGCCTTTAGTGCTCTGCGTAGTCAGGCTTCTGCGCTCTTATTTCTTGACAACCCCTTGCGGCACCGCCGCTCCATCATGCCTCGGCTCCGACGCGCCGAAGTGCACCCCGTTAGGCAGGCTCATGACCGCCTGACCACGCCCGAAGGTGTCCGAGCGCGGCGCGACGACGCGGATCTCGTGGCCCAGCGCCTTCAGCGCGTTCCGCGTGGACTCGGGAACCAGCGCCTCGATGGCGACATCACACCCGCGGAACGAGTTCTTGACGAAGCGTCCCGCTTCGAGGGCCTGCTGGATCGTCATGCCGTGGTCCGCAATGTTGGAGACGAACTGGGCGTGCGCCTGCGACTGCGTCCAGCCGCCCATGATCCCGAAGCCGATGCGGACTCCGTCCTTCTCCATGAACGCGGGGATGATCGTGTGCAGGGGGCGTTTCCGCGGCGCAAGCGTGTTGGGATGCCCCGGCTCGAGCGTGAACAGCGCCCCCCGGTTGTGCAACGCGAAGCCCATCTTCGGTGGGACCAGCCCCGTCCCGAACGCCGAGTAGATGCTCTGGATCAACGAGACGATGTTCCCTTCGGCGTCTATCACCGTCAGGTACACCGTGTCACCACCGTGCGCGCCCTCGAGGCCGGCGATCCGTGCGGGCATCACGTCACAGGCAGCCTTCGTTTGATCGATGAGTGACGCCCGGGCGGCGGCATGTTCCGGCGAGAGCAGCTGCTGAACGGGAATCGTGCTGAACTTCGGGTCGCCCACATAGGCCAGCATGTCGGCATAGGCGAGCTTCTTCGCCTCGATCATCACGTGCATCGAACGGGGGTCGTGAAATCCCCACTCGCCGAGCGGATGGCGCTCCATGATGTTGAGCATCATCAGCGCCGCAATGCCCTGGCCTTGCGGCGGAAGCTCGTAGACCGTCCAGCCGCGGTACGTCGTCTTAATCGGCTCCTGCCACTCGACATCCACCTCACCGAGGTCGGCGGGGGTCATGGTGCCGCCGGCTGCCTTCGAGAAGGCGACGATGGCTTCGGCGGTCGCGCCCTTGTAGAAGCCATCGCGGCCATGCTCGGCGATGCGGCGGAGCGTGGCGGCCAGGTTGGGGTTCCGGAACACCTCGCCGAACTTCGGCGGCCGGTCACCGAGGAAGTACGTCGCCTGCGCCTCGGGAGTGGCGGACAGCTTGCGCGTTGCGCCGGCCCACTCGCCGGCAATGACTTCGCTGACCGGGAAGCCGTTCCCGGCGTACCAGATGGCCGACGACAGCAGCTCGGAGAACGGCTTCGTCCCGAAGCGGCTCCGCATCGCGTCCCAGCCGGCCACAGCGCCCGGGACTGTCACCGAGAAGATGCCGTTGTTAGGCATCCGCGTCAGTCCGCGTTCGGCCAGCAGCTGGGGGGTGAGGCCCGTCGGCGCCCACCCGGACGCGTTCAAGCCGTGTAGTTTCCCCGTCTTCGCCTCGTAGATGATGGCGAACAGGTCGCCACCGACGCCGTTCATGTGGGGTTCGACCACCCCGAGCACCGCGTTCGCCGCGATCGCGGCATCGATCGCATTGCCACCGCGGTCGAGGACATCGGCCCCCGCCTTGGCGGCCAGCGGCTGGCTGGCGGCCACGATGCCGAGCGTGGTAGTGACGATGGACCGCCCCGGAACCGGCAGGGGATTGCTCTGTGCGGAACTCATCGCGACGGGAGACGCCGTCGCGACAGCGAGCGCAAGACGCACGGCAGACGGAGCAAGGCGAAAACCGCGGAATTCCAGCATGTGCGCCGGCCTCTCCAGGAAAGGACAGTGGTCAGGATTCGCGTTCCTTTGTGTTCGGCGCGCCACGCGCCGTGCTCATAATGACAGCTCCATCTGCGCCGCGCCGCCTAACGTCATGGTGCTGTGTTGCGGGGCGGCCTGCAGCGTCCCGCGAAAGCCCACCCCGCGCAGCGCGGACCGCATCGCGCGCAGCGCGATCTCGGGCCGGTTGTTGACCTGGCTCAGGTGACACAGCACCAGGTGCCGCAGGCCGCGATGGACGCAGTCCCGGGCCATCAGGGCGCATTCGGCGTTGCTCAGGTGGCCGTTCGGCCCTGCCACCCGTTGCTTGACCGACCAGGGATAGGGGCCCGTGCGCAGCAGCTGGCTGTCATGGTTCGACTCGAGCAGCAGCACGTCACACGACGAGAAGCTCCGGATGAACCGTTCGGTGAGGTGCCCGATGTCGTAGGCGATGCCCACGCGTTCGCCCGTGGACCGGACGGTCGCGACCAGTGACACCGGTTCCCGCGCATCGTGAGGCGCCTTGATGAACCGCACGGAAAAGTCGTCGAGCAGGACCTCGGTCTTCGTGTCGACCACATGCTTCACGACCCGTTTCTTCTTCGGTCGCGCCGCCTGGTGACGGTCGATGGCCACCGAAACCGGTAACGCGCTCTCGCCCGCCCCCCGTCTCGCGTCACCCGCCACCTTGAGCGTCCCCGCGGTGGCATAGACCGGCCACTGCCACCGTCGCGCGGCCGCGCCGGCGCCGCGGACGTGGTCCACATGTTCGTGCGTGACGATGAGTGCGCTCACCGTTTCCGGTTCAACATTGACCGATTTCAGGCGTCGCCCGAGTTCGCGGATGCCGAACCCGGCATCCACGAGGATCCGCTGATGCGCGCTCTCCAGCAGGATCGCGTTCCCTTCGCTCCCCGAGCCGAGGATGTGCACCCTCATGGCGCAACCTCGACCGCGTGTCGCCAGGCCGTGACGAGCTGTCGCCGGCCCTTCGCGCTCAATGTGACGTCACGGCGCTTCATTGCCCGCTCAGCGGTTTCCAGGAACGCATTCAGCTCCCACACCTCGGTCCCATCCAGACCCCACGCAAAGGGTGGCACATAACGCGAGGTAATCCCGGTGCCATACACATTGGCTCCGGTGCCGACAACTGCGCCAGTCGTCAGGCGCGTTCCAATGGCGGTCTTGGCGTGATCACCGAGGAAGGCGCCCAGGAACTGCATCCCGGTCCGCTCGACGCCGCGAGGGGTCCAGAGGGCAACGCTGGAGTAGTTGTTCTTGAGGTTACTGTTCACCGTCCCCGCGCCCAGGTTGACCCATCGGCCGAGGACGGAGTGTCCAAGGAACCCGTCGTGGCCCTTGTTGGCGTAGCCGGTGAAGACCGATGTGCTGACTTCGCCGTGAACGCGGCAGTGCTCGCCGATGGAGGATGTCGCGACGCGCCCACCCTGCACGATCGTCCCCTCGCCGATCACGCACGGGCCCACCAGTCGCGTGAACGACTGCACGGTCGCGTCACGCCTGACGAGTACCGGCCCAGCCTGCGCGTCGAAAACCACGAGCGGTTCGATCGTGGCACCCCGTTCGACCAGGACTGGATGATCGCCGAGTGCGGTCCATCGATCGGTCGGCTGGAGCTCGAGCGTCTTCGCGAGGCGGGGGATGTCGCTGGCGAGAAGGGCAGGGAGGTGTCGGACAAGGTCCCACACCGCATCCAGCCAGAACCCGTCGACTTCCATACGGTTCTCGTGATCGGCGAACGGCTCGAGGTTCCCCGCTGAACGGGCGACGTCATCGGCGCTGATGGCTTCCCGCAGTCGTACCGCAGCCAGTCTGCCACCGCAGGTCCAGCCGCCGGCATCACCCGAAAGGCGAGCCAGGCCCACCGCGCACCTGGCGTTCACCAGGATGCTTCCGGCGGGAATCAGTCCCGGGACGGCCTGCGCCGCGCCGGGCTCGTCGAAATCGGCCAGCAGTGGCGCGCCAATGAAGCCGAGTGTCTTTTCGCCCGTGGCCATTTCCCAGCGCTGCCTGACGAGCAAAGCGCCCGCGCGCAGCTCACAGGACGGGCGCGTCAGCGCGAACGGCTGGAAGTCGCGCGCGACAGTGTCGTCGACGAAAACCAGCGTCACTCCCGGTCCCTCACCCGGGCCGGCAGCGCGGTCAGCAACTGCTTCAGGTCCGTCGCCTGCTGCGTCGTGGTCACCAGGGTGAGCCCGTCATGCGTCACGACAACGAGATCCGTTACGCCGTACAGGACCACCTCATTCCCCTCGGCGTGCACGACGTTGCCTGTTGAGTTCACGGCATGCACCGGCCCCGACATGACGTTACCGGCGCGGTCGGCCGATCGGACACGACGCAAGGCTGCCCATGTTCCGACATCATCCCAGCCGAAATCCCCGGGAATGACGGCAACGCGGTCGCTCCGTTCCAGCACGCCGACGTCGACGGCGATCGGGTTACGGACGGCGGTGAAGAACTTCTCGAGGTCATCCGGGTGGGCATCGAGCGCGGGCGCGACCTCGCGGCAGTGCGTCCGCACTTCGGACAGGAAGTCGGCGACTCGCCAGACGAAGATGCCGGAGTTCCACAGGTATCCTTCACCAACCATTTGTGCGGCGCGTTCGGCACCCGGTTTCTCGACGAATTCCGCCACCCGGCGCGCGCCTGACGAGTCGGACAGGCTCTCCCCGGGCCGGATATAGCCGTATCCCGGATCGGGGCGGGAAGGGACGACGCCGACGGTCACCAGCAAGTGGCTCTTCGCGGCGATGGCGGCCGCTTGCCCTAGCGTGGCGCGAAACCCGTCGCCATCGGCCACGGCCCAGTCGGCGTGAATGCTCATCATGATTGCGTCGCCGCCGCTCGTCCGTTCAATCAGCGCGGCGGCCCAGGTCAGCGCCGCGGCCGTGCCGGCCGGCCGCGGCTCGGCGATCAGGTTCGTTGGCGGCAGCTCGGGGGCCAGGACCTGAATCGGCTCGACGAGCGACGCGTTGGTCAGGATGAGCGTCTGCGACGGATCGGCGAGCGGCGCCATGCGATCGAGCGAGTCGCGGAGCAGTGGACGCTCGCTCACCAGCGGCAGGAGCTGCTTGGGTCGATTCGCCGTGGAAACCGGCCAGAATCGCGAGCCGACTCCGCCCGCCAGAATCACGCACCAGACCCGCTCGTGCACCCCTCCAGCCTCCAGCCGCTGGCCCCTGGGCTCAATCACGCGGATCCGGCTCGTAGTTCACGCCGGGCCCGGGCTCGTAGTTCACCCCCGCCAGCTCGGCGGTGCGGTGCAGGAGCCGCTTCGGACTGAAGGGCTTGGTCATGAAGTCCGTCGCACCTAACGTCATGGCCCGCTCGCGCTGCGTGTCGTGGCCGGCGGCGGTGAGGATCACGCAGGGGATCTCCTTCGTCCGTTCATCCGCGCGCATGCGGGCCAGCACCTCGAGCCCCGATACGTGCGGCATCATGAGGTCCAGCCAGACGACCTTGACGTCCTCTTCGCGGTCGAGGGCCTCGAGCGCCTGGATACCATCGTAGGCCAGCGTAACCCTGAAGGGTCCCTGCTCGAGCTTCACCTGGATGATGCGCCCCACGTGCGGCTCGTCATCAACCACCAGGACATGAATGCGGTCGGTCGTCGCGGGGGCCGTCACACGAGGGAAGCGATGTTGGCGCGGTGACGCCGCAGGTCATACAGGAGCGCGCCGAGGTGCGCACTCGGATGAACGATCACGAGCAGCAGCGCGTCCGCGGAAACGGCGGAGAGGATCGCGTGCCCGCGCTCGAACTCGACGACGGCGGTGACGAATGCGCCGTGTCCCGCGGTCTGTCCCAGCGCTTCGGCAGCGGAGGCGATTGCGGGAGTCAGCGCCGCCAGGTGTTCGCCGTCGAGGTCGCCGCTGGTTCGCGTGTCGATGAGGAGACCATCGCGCCCGAGTATTACCACGGCCTCGACGCCTTCGCGTTGTGCGAGGGCCCGGACGAGGTCGTGTATGGTGGGCAATGGCAGCTCCGCCGCTGGACGAGGCGAAGCCTAATTCGGGACAGGATGAAGTCAAGCGAGCAATCGCTTGAAGTATCACAGGTTAGGAGGTTACTGTTCGCCGTGATCCTGAGCCCTCTTGCCGCGCTTTTTTCGCGCACCGAAAGCCGCCGGTTGCTCCTCGCGCTGGGCGCCACTGCCGCCCTCGGCACGGCCGCCTGCGATGACCCGTTCGCGCCACGCGCCACCACCGCGGTCCGCACCGACAGCTTCATCGTCTACTCGGTCTCCCAGACGCCGGTCAACGCACCGGCGGCCTTCAACATCATTTTCTTCACCACGCTGCGTCTCGAGCCGACCTACGGGTTCGACCTCGTCTTCGACATCGACGACGCCGGGAAGGCGGTGCTGATTCCGGTGCGGCTGGTGGGCGGTGCGGTGACGTCCGCCCGGCGCGTCGGACTGCAGCGCATAACGGGCTCCTACGAGGACGTTACGCGGGCACCCAACACCGGATACCAGTACGATTCGACGCTGACGCTGGACGTCGGGGAAGCGGCGCTGGTCGAATTGCAGACCGATGTCTGTCAGTTCCAGCAATCGCGGCTGGTGTACGCCAAGTTGCAGATCAAGGCGATCGATCCCGTGACACGCACGATAGTTTTCCGGATCACGTACGATCCGAACTGCGGCTTCAGGTCGTTCCTGCCGGGCGTGCCGACGGACTGACGTTCGCAGCCTTCTCGCACCTCGTACTTCGCTCAACGCCATGCATGACGCCCGCGTTTTCCGCGAGCAGGTCGAGCTGTTGCGCGATGGCATGCGCCGGCGCCGGAAGCTCGACGACGTGGCGCCGCTCCTGGACCGCGGGGTAGCTCTCGAGCTGGAACGGCGCACGGTCATCCAGGCCGTGGAGGAGCGGAAAGCGGCGCGGAACGTCAACTCGCAGGAAGTCGCCCGGCGCAAGAAGGCCGGCGAATCCGCCGACGAGTTGATCGCCTCCGGACGTCAGCTGGGCGAGGAGATCCAGCGACTCGAGAACGAGCTGGCGTCGGCGGAGTCGGCGCTGAAGGACATCCTGCTGGGCCTTCCCAACCTCACGCTCCCCGATGTTCCCGAAGGCGGCGAGGAGGCCAACACGGTCGTGCGCACGTGGGGCGAGCCGCGTCCGTCGCAAGGCGTCCGCCCGCACTGGGAGATCGGTGAGGAGCGCGGGCTGATCGACCTGGCGCGTGGCGCCAAGATCAGCGGTTCGGGATTCATCGTCTTTCGCGGCCTCGGGGCGCGCCTGACGAGGGCGCTCATGAACTTCTTCATCGACGTCCACGTGCGCGAGCACGGGTATGAAGAAGTCTGGGTCCCGGTCGTCGTGAATCGCGCCTCGATGACGGGCACGACCCAGCTCCCGAAGTTCGAGGACGACATGTACGCGATCCGCGATGAGGATCTCTTTCTCATTCCCACCGCCGAAGTGCCGGTGACGAACCTGTATCGGGACGAAATCATCGATGGCGCCGACCTTCCGCGGGGCTTCGTCGCGTACTCGAGCTGCTTCCGGCGGGAGGCCGGCGCCGCGGGCAAGGACACGCGAGGCCTGCTGCGTGTCCACGAGTTCGACAAGGTGGAGATGGTCCGGTACTGCACCCCCGAACAGGGTGACGAGGAACATGAACGCCTGACGAGGCATGCCGAGTCACTGCTCGAGCGGCTGGAACTGCCCTACCGCCGCGTGCTGCTGTCGGCGGGCGACACGGGCTTCGGCGCGGCGCGGTGCTACGACCTCGAGGTCTGGGCGCCCGGCGTCGGCAAGTGGCTCGAAGTCTCGTCGTGCAGCACGTTCACCGACTTCCAGGCCCGGCGCGCCAACATCCGGTATCGCCCGGCGCAGGGTGAGAAACCGCGTTTCGTGTACACGCTCAACGGCTCCGGCCTCGCGTTCCCGCGCATCATCGCCGGGATCCTCGAGCACTACCAGCAGGACGACGGGAGTGTCTCCGTCCCCGAGGTGCTGCGGCCGTATCTGGGTGCGAGCGTCTTGTGAGTGGATGTGGGATGCGGGAGGGGGGAGGAACCGGGATCCGATCAAGATCTGCTTCTGACCGGCGTTTGATTCAGTCTCCCACGTCCCACCTCTCACATCCGCCATCGAAGGCGTAACCAGTGAGAAGAAGCGCGATCCTCGTTGTCATGGTGTTGGTCGCGCTCCTCCTGGGGTCGTACGTCCTCTTCACCCAGCGCGTGGTGGCCGAACTGCGCGGCGAGGCGCAGCGCACCAGCGAGATGTTCGCCGAAGTCCTGGCGGCGCAGGACCCGAACGTCGATCCGGCGTCTGCGCTCCTGGAACTCGCCAACGACATCCGCGAGTCCGGCGTGCCGATGATCGTCACCGATGCCGCCGGCAATCCCACGGCCGTGGCGAACCTGCCATTCGACGAGGATGACCCGCGGGCACGGGAGTGGATCGCCCGACTCGACGCGCAGAATCCGCCGATCATCGCGCGAGGGCTGGGCACCAACCAGGTGATCCACTTCGGGCACAC
>DAIUET010000125.1:0-7447 GCA_036845045.1 Gemmatimonadaceae bacterium
GGCGGGATCGATGCGCGCCTGGATTGTGTAGTCCGTGCGGAGCTGCCAGTAATTGCGACCCGGCTTGCCGGTGGAGTCCCGCGTGCCCGCCTCGTAGGCCTTGCGGATGGCGTTGGTGATCGGGATGTCACGACGGATGGCCCGCTCGGGCGGCACTCCGGAAGCGCCTCGGCCGCCTTGCGCGGCTGAGAGTGTGGGGAGCGCGAGAATCAGGAACGAGCAGATCGATGAACGCATGTTGACTGGTCCGGGACGAACGGGAGCGTGGAGGAATGCAACAAATCGAGGTTAGCCAATCGTCGCTGCTGGCGCGAGGGCGGCGCGGCGTCCCTTGCGTTACACCCTCACAGGCAGTCGGGGAATCACCTATCGCAATGACCGGGACGCGGATAGGGTAGAGTCGCTCCCACACGTTGAGGCGGGACAGGTCGATGACCGAAGCTGAGCTCATGGGATTCCTGGAATTCCTCCGCAATGCGGAACGACTGAAGAACGTCACGCGCAGCGCGTATACGTCCGACGGTCACCAGGAGAGTGTCGCCGAGCACACGTGGCGCGTGGCGCTCATGGCGACGCTTCTCGCGCCGCAGTTCCCCGACGCGGACGCCGCGCGCCTCGTCCGCATGTGCCTCGTGCACGATCTCGGCGAAGCGATCGGCGGGGATATTCCCGCGCCGGAACAGGCGCGCCGTGCGGCTGAAGGGTCAGCTGAAGGCAAGTCCGCGAGTGAACGGCGCGACCTGCTGGCCCTTCTCGCGCCGCTCCCTCCGCACCTCCGCGAGGACATCACGGGCCTGTGGGATGAGTACGAGGCCGCGCAAACGCCCACCGCGCGACTGGCCAAGGCGCTCGACAAACTCGAAACGATCCTGCAGCACACGCAGGGCCTTAACCCGCCTTCGTTCGACTACCGCTTCAACCTCGATTACGGGCGGCAGCACACCGCGGCCCCTCCATTGATCGCGGCCATCCGGGCCGTGCTCGATCGGGCGACCGAAGATCGTGCCGCCGCCGGCTGACCCTCAGTCGACAGGGCGGCAGCTACCACGGTCTTCACGGAGGAAGAATTGGCTGTTCGAGTGATTCGCCTCGGAACCGATCGCCTTCCCGGAGAAGGGCTCCGCATCGGGACAGTTCGCCGTCCCCCGCGGGGCGTTCCCAAGGCAGAGTTCGCATCGCGTAACTACTACGACGTATGGCTCCCGACGCTTTCGCCGAGTGTAGACACGCTGAAGCTGGGGCAGGCCGCCGTGAGCGAACGGGACTGGGCCAGGTTCATCAAGCGGTATCGGAGCGAGATGAGCGGCCCTGACGCGAGCGCGACGCTGAACCTGCTCGCGGCGCTCTCCCATCACGCGGACTTCTCGGTGGGCTGCTATTGCGAAGACGAGTCTCACTGCCACCGCTCCGTGCTTCGCGAGCTCTTACGCGAACGCGGTGCACACCTGAAGTGACTAACGGAGGAATGCATGGCATCGACGTCCAGGTTTGCCCGCTTTGCCAAGGGGACTTCCCGAGCCGCGGGGCGTCCCCTGGCATTCATGCTTGCGATGGGCGTCGTGATGCTCTGGGCCATCACCGGACCGATGTTCGGATACAGCGATACGTGGCAACTGGTGATCAACACCGGCACGACGGTCGTCACCTTCCTCATGGTCTTCCTCATCCAGGCCACGCAGAACCGCGACGCCGAGGCGCTGCAGGTGAAGCTCGATGAGTTGATCCGCGCCACGGAAGGGGCGCACAACGCGTTACTCGACCTGGAGGACGTCGAAGAGGGCAAGATGGACCGCATTCGCGAGGGATACGCCCGGCTGGCGGAGCAGGCGCGCAAGGCACGGAAAACCGGGCGGACCGACACCGACCGGCCAACGGTCGACGCGGAAAACGGCGACGAGTAGATAGCGCCGCTGCCCGGGAGTCCCCGGGAGGGCGATGCAGCGAGGGGGGCGGCTACGGCATCCAAAGACCAAGACACTTCCGGACACTCGCACATGCACTCCAGCCTTTCCTTCGCGGTGGCAACGATCGCGGCGTTCACGGCAGGGCCCGCGCTCGGTCATCCGAACCCGTCTCCGATGACGCTGGCGTTCGCGTCAAAGCCGGGCGGCAACTGGGACATTTTCCTGGCGCGTGCGGATGGAGGGCAGCCCACGCAGCTGACACGCGACCCGTCGAACGAACGCTTTCCCGTCTGGTCGCCAGACGGCAGTCGCATCGCGTACGGGTCGGAGCGGAGCGGCGCCTGGGAGCTCTGGATCATGGATGCCGACGGCAGGAGTGCGCGTTCACTGACGCGCGGTATCGTGGCCAAGAGTCCGCGCGGCTGGTCGCCCGATGGCACGCGCATCGCGTTCGAGAGCGAACGCGATGGAAACGCCGAGATCTACATCGTTTCGGTGGCCGACGGCCGCGTGACCCGCCTCACGAGCAATCCAGGCGACGACCACAGCCCGTCCTGGTCGCCTGATGGGTCGAAGATCGCGTTCGTGTCCACGCGGGACGGGAAGTCGGATGTCTTCCTGATGAACCCTGACGGAACGGGCCAGGCAGCCATCACCTCCAACGCGGGAGCATTGGGGAGCTCGAGTCCGGCCTGGTCGCCGGACGGACGCCGTGTCGCGTTTGCCTCGATGCAGGAAGGGCAGCGCGACATCCACGTGCTCACCCTCGCTGACCAGCGCGTGACCCGGCTCACCAGCAGCGCTGCAAATGAGCACTGGCCGGTCTGGTCCCCTGACGGGACGCGCATCGCGTTCCAGTCGATCCGTGGCGACAACCACGATCTGGAAGTCGTCGACGCCGACGGTCGGAACCGGAACCGCCTGACCGTAGCGCCGCAATACGATGGACAGCATTCCTGGTCGGCCGATTCTCGATCCATTGCGTTCATCTCGGGACGCAGCGGCCACGACGCCTTGTACGTGATCGGGGCTGATGGCAAGGGCCTGCGCCAGGTGAGCGAGCACCCCGCCCTCGACCCGCGCTGGTCACCGTGACGTTCATGCCGCTCACGATTCACTGATTGAGCACGTGTCCCAGTCAGTGGATCCGAATCGAGGGCTCGTCGATTCCCGTAATCGGATACGTCGGATCGGGCCGGATCAAACGGATTATGCCTGGGCTGCGAAGCCCAAGGCGGGAAGAGGCAGCATCGTTGACGAAAGACCGCCTAACGCTTGGGCGCACCAGAGCCCCGGGAAAGGCAAAGGCCGGGCATTTCGCCCGGCCTTTCGTTATGCACCCGCTGATCAGGCGCGCGGCTGTGGCACGATCCGGATGTACGGCCTCGGCGCCTTCCAGCCGTCGGGGTAGGTCTTCTTCGCGTCGTCGTCGCTGACCGAGCCGGCGATGATGACGTCCTCGCCCTGCTTCCAGTTCACCGGGGTGGCGACCTTGTGCTTGGCGGTGAGCTGGAGCGAATCGATGACGCGAATCACCTCGTCGAAGTTCCGCCCGGTGGTCATCGGATAGACGAGGATCAGCTTGATCTTCCTGTCCGGTCCGATGACGAAGACGTTGCGCACCGTCTGGTTGTCGGCCGGCGTGCGGACCAGCGGGTCGCCCGAGGTGCTCGCGGGGAGCATCCCGTACAGCTTCGACACGTTGAAGTCCTGGTCGCTGATGATCGGATAGTTCGGCGCCTCGCCCTGGGTCTCGCGGATGTCATCCGCCCACTTCTGGTGCCGGTCGATTGGATCGACCGAAAGCGCGATGATCTTCACGCCGCGCCTGTCGAACTCCGGCTTGATGCGGGCCATGTAGCCCAGCTCCGTCGTGCAGACGGGCGTGAAATCCTTCGGGTGGGAGAAGAGCACTCCCCATGAATCGCCGAGCCACTCGTGAAAACGGATCGGCCCCTCGGTGGTCATGGCCTCGAAATCGGGGGCGGTATCGCCCAGTGCAAGCGTCATCGTCCTGTCCTCCGTGCGAACAGCTGGTTGAGGCCAACGAAGCTCGACGCGAAACGCGTGCGGGTCAAGCCACCGTTCGGCGTCTCGCGGTCCCATCGGTGATGGACAAATCGGCCATCGGGCGTCGGGGTTCCGCATCGGACCGATGCAGCGCCTGCGCCGTTCCGTAAATTCCGGTTCGACCAGGCGGTAACCGAATGGCAGGAAACACGTTTACTCCCACGGCGTCACAGCGCGCGGCGATCGAGGCCCCCCTGGGTCCGGCGCTCGTCCTCGCCGGTCCGGGGGCGGGAAAGACGTACTGCCTGATCGAACGGATCCGGTTCCTGATCGAACAGCTCCGGATCGAACCTGCGCGGATCCATGCCTTCACTTTCACCAACAAGGCGGCCGAGGAGATCGAGGGCCGGCTGGATGACCTGGGAGGAAGGGCGAGCCTCGTCAAGCGGGGAACGATCCACGCTTTTTGCGCGGACGTGCTCCGACAGCACGGACACCACGAGGGGCTCGCCCCCGGGTTTGGCATTGCCGACGAGCATTACCAGCGCGGGGTGCTGGCTCGACTCGGCTTTCCGGCCAGGTGGCATACTTCGATCCTCTGCGCCTTCGCGCTGCATCGGCTGAAGGGAGAGGAACTGAGCGAACGCGACGCGCGCCTGCTTGCCGACTATGTGCAACGACTCGAACGTCGCAACATGGCCGACTTCGACATGCTCGTGGTCAAGGCGGCGCATCTCCTGCAGACGGTCCCCGACGTGGCCGATGAGCTGCGCGCGCGGTGGGACTACATCCTCGTCGACGAATTCCAGGACCTGAACCAGCGGCAGTACGAAGTCGTCAGGGCGCTCGCGCTCCGGCATCGCAACGTCTTCGCCGTAGGCGACGACGAGCAGTCGATCTTTTCGTGGACCGGCGCGGACACCGCGTTGTTTGGCGTGTTCAGGCAGGATTTCGAGATCGAGAATCCCATCACGCTGCGCGACAACCATCGCTGCCCGCGACAGGTGTTCGACCTGGCCAAGTCGCTGGTGCGACGGAATCCCGCGGGGCTGTGGGCGAAGGAAGAGATCATCGCCGCGCGCGAAACGCCCTGGCCGGTCCGGGCCGTGCACTTTGCGGACGAGTTGCTCGAGGGGAACTGGTTGCTCGACGACCTGCTCGCGGATCGCGACGCTCACCGCCGGCGGTGGGGCGACTACGCACTCCTGTATCGGCGGCACGAGATCGGCGACCTGCTCGAGGCACAGCTCATCGGCGCGGGCATTCCCTGCCGGCTGGCGCAGGGACGCGCGATCGGCGACGACCCGGTGATCGCCTACGTTGTCGCGGCGCTCAAGGTCATCGCCGATCCGAGCGATGACGTGCACCAGGAGGGGTTCCTCCGGGTGGTGTTACCCCCCAGCCTGCTCGACCTGCTGCGCACCAGGGTCGAAACAGGCGCCGAAGGGCTGCGCGTGACGATGGAGGCACACGCGCGCACGCTCGGCAAGCGCGACCCTAACGCGTCCAAACTGTGGCGGGCGCTCTTCGCGCTCCGGAACCTGGAATCGCTGGGAAGGAAGCACGAGGACCTCACGCCGCTCGTCGAGGAACTGCTGTCGCAACGTGTGGGCGTCTACCGGACCATGCTCGAGGACCGGTACGAAGAACTGAGCGACCCGTTGTCGTACCCCGACGTCACGAGGCTGGCCGAAAGACTCGGCCAGGCGCTCGACGAGGGGACGATGATCTGGGTCGAGCCCATGAACGGCCTGGAGATTCCATTGCGCGAGCTGCTGAAGGGCGTGGGCTTCACCCGATTCGGCGTCGGACAACGCTGTCCTGACGATGCGGAGGCGGTGCGTGTTGCTGACGTCCCGTCGTGCGGCATCGCCCTCGGCCTGTTCAAGGCGCTCCAGCTGGTGGCGACGCGCGTGGCCGACACCGCCTTCCGCGATTTCACCGCGGTGGACATCGAGACGACCGACAACGACGTCGGGACGGCGGAGATCGTGGAACTGGGCGCGATCCGCGTTCGGAACGGCGTGGTCGAGGAGCCCGGTTACGGTGAATTGGTCAAGCCGCGCGTGGCGATCAGTCCGCGGGCCACGGCGACACACGGGATCACCGAAGCCGATGTGGCGGACAAGCCGTTCTTCGAGGACGTGTGGCCGCGCTTCCGTGACTATTGCGGGACGGACGTTCTCGTCGCCCACAACGGGTTTGCCTTCGACTTCCCGATCCTCGAGCGGATGATCACGCCGCTCGGCGGACGGCGGGCGGTGACCTACGACACGCTCGTCCTTGCCCGTGAGCTGGAGCCGGGGAGCAGGAAGCTGAAGGACCTGGCCACCCGGTTCCAGGTCGATGCGGGCCAGTCGCACCGCGCGCTCGACGACGCACGGACGCTGGCCCATGTGTTCCTGCGACTCGACGCGAAGCGGCTGGAGCGGGCGCGCAAGACAGCGCTCGCCAACCTGCTGGACCACCTCGGTATCGCGATGGCGCTCGACACGTCCGGACCGGCATCCCCGGCAGCGCGCGAATTCATCGAGCTTCGTTCGGCTACCGCGCTGTACGCGTTAGGCCGGTACAGCGACGCGCTGGAGCAGTATCGCGTCCAGCGCGAGCTTTCCGGGGACCCGTCACTGCCCACAATCGACGACGTCATCGAGCGACTGGGCGGGCAACGGCTGATGGATCGGCTGCGCCTTGAACGGAACGCGGATGACCGCTATCCGCAGGCGATGGCGAGACTCCGCCGGCTGCTCGCGAGCTGCAGCGCACCGCTGCTCGAGGGCCAGATCGAGCAGTTCCTCGAGCTGGTGGCGCTGTCGAAGCATGACGGGACCGAAGTCCATCAGGACCGGGTGAGCCTGCTGACGCTGCATTCCACCAAGGGCCTGGAGTTCTCGCGGGTCTACGTGGTTGGCGTCGAGGACTCGGAACTGCCGGGCGGAACGCAGCACAAGCCGGCCGCAACGAAGGACGTCGAGGAGGGGCGGCGGCTTCTCTACGTGGGGATGACCCGAACGAAGGACCGGCTCGTTCTCACGCGGGCGGCAATGCGAGGGGACCTGCCGACCGGCGGCATCCAGTTCCTTGCCGAGATGGGCATCAAGCCGGAGACGGCGGACGGGCGACGAGCGACGGGCCCCACAGGCCAGCCTCGGCCGGGCTTGTTGTGACCGCGACCACAGAGCCGGGGTCGATCATGGACCGGGGGTTGCGCGCCGGAACCGTGCTCCCTCATAGTTGAAACAGCAGTGGTGCAGCCGCCGTACAGGCTCACGTAGTCCACCGATCACCAGTAGAGTCACGATCCGAATGTCTTCGTCCACCTCGATGTCCCGGTACCGCGTCCAGGCGCGAGTTCTCATCGCGCGCTGGGGCGACGTGTGCCCTGGAACGTCGATGGTGGACGTTTTCGCTGTTGGAGGTCGAGCACCCTAGAAGAGCCGGACAGCCTGTCGTGATCCGCCTTTCGGGTGCCAGCAGACCCGAAAGGCCTTTTTGTTTCCCTCCCTCCGGATCACGACAATGCAACAGACCCA
>DAIUET010000125.1:7547-9132 GCA_036845045.1 Gemmatimonadaceae bacterium
CCATCGATCGGGAACAGATCCAGGCCGTGCAGGAGTCGCCCGGCCTGAGCGCCAACACGCTCCTGCTGTTAGGCGCGCCCGACGAGCCGCCACTGGCCGTTGCCCGCTACACGCAGCGGCAGCGGGGCGCGTTCGAGAACATCCGCTTCGTGCTCGACGAGGCCCTGGCGGGACGCACGGTCACGTCGGACGACGCCGACCGCGTCTACGCGGACGCCGTCGCGCGCCCGATCCGTGACGCGCAGGCGCTGGTGTCCCGGCGCCGGGCGGCGGTGTTGATGCGGCTGCTCAAGTATCTCGCCCCGTACCGGAAGCAGGTGATCTTCGGCATGGGCGCAGCAGCGATCATCACGATGGTGAGCCTGGTGCCGCCGTACCTTGCCGGCTACGTCATCGATCGCGTGGTGCGCCCGGTGCAGGCCGGAACGGTATCGCGCACTGCCGTGGCGAACATCGCCTGGATGGCGGTGGCCGCCATGGTGCTCGTGTACCTCGTCAGGCAGACCGCGGCGCACCTGCGGCTCAAGCTGATGTCGGTGCTCGGGGAGCTGGTGGCCCGCGACCTGAGGGCGGAGTTGTACGAGCACATCCAGAAGTTGAGCCTGTCGTTCTTCTCGCGGAAGAAGACGGGGAGCCTGATCACGCGCGTGACCTCTGACACCGACCGCCTGTGGGATTTCGTGGCGTTCGGCGTGGTGGACGTGTCGTTGTCGCTCATCATGCTCATCGGGTTGAGCACGGTCCTGCTGTTGCTGGACTGGCGGCTCGGCCTCGTCATGACGATACCGGTGCCCCTCCTGTGCTGGCTCATCTACCGGCACGGCGAGTCGCTCAACCGCGTCTTCCTGCGCGCGTGGCGGAAATGGTCGCGCGTGACGGACGTGCTCTCCGACACCATCCCGGGCATCAAGGTGGTGAAGGCGTTCAACCAGGAGTCGCGCGAGATCGGCCGGTTCGAGGAGCGCAATGAGGCGGTGACGGACGAGTTCAACCGCATCCACCGGATGTGGACGACGTTCTGGCCGCTGCTGATGCTGGCGGTGCACACGACGACCGTGACGGTCTGGGTCTTTGCCGTGCCACGACTGTTGGGCGATGGGGCGCCATTGTCGGCCGGCGTCTTCGTGTCGTTCCTGCTCTACACGACCATGTTCGTCGCGCCGATCGAGGTGATCGGGCAGATGGCGCGTACGATGAACCGGGCGACCAGCTCGGCCCATCGGGTGTTCGAGGTCCTGGACAGCGAGCCGGAAGTGCGCGAGACGCCGGAGCCGGTGCGGCTGGAGCCGGTCCGGGGTGCGGTGTCGTTCGAGAACGTGACGTTCGCCTACGACGGCGTGCGCCAGGTCCTCCGCGGCATCTCGTTCCAGGTCCAGCCGGGCGAGCTGATCGGCCTCGTCGGGCCATCGGGCGGCGGGAAGTCGACGGTCGTGAACCTGTTGGCGCGGTTCTACGACGTGACGGGCGGCGTGGTGAGGATCGACGGTGTGGACGTGAGGCAGCTCGACACCGGGCACTACCGCCGGCAGCTCGGCATGGTGCTCCAGGACCCGTACCTGTTCCACGGCACGGTGCTGGAGAACAT
>DAIUET010000126.1:0-9111 GCA_036845045.1 Gemmatimonadaceae bacterium
TCTCCTTGTACTCGAAGTAGAAGTCGAACCCGAGGCCGAAGCGCTCCGGCAGGTCGGAGCCCGGGGCCGTGCCCGACAGGACGACCAGCCGGTCCGCGTCCCGGAAGGGCAGCGGCTCGAGCAACACCGTGTTGACGACACTGAACATTCCGGCCACAGGACCGATGGCGAGCGCCAGCGTGCCAACCGAAGTGACCAGAAAACCGGGTGTGCGGAGGAGCCCGCGCCACGCATGACGGAGATCCGTCGACCACTGAGCGATCACGTTCGCGTCCTCCCGAGAAGTCCAGAACTTGGACAGGCGCAGGGCCAGGGTGGTTGGCCACTACGAGTCGGCGGTGGGTCGGTTTCACCGGTTTCGGGCCGCCATCGGAGCGTTCACGGACACGGTCTGGCCACCCCGGCTGTCCGGCACCCAGCAGTACACGGCCGCGTATAGGGGTCAGGGCGGTACTGACCCCGAGTGACGAGCGCAAATCATGGGTCTGAACGACTACCGGGGAATTCCAAAGCGCGCGTCGCCCCCTGACGCGCGCGATGCAACGGCGGGTCGGGGCGATGAAACCTGATTGAGGTCCGCCATCGTCAGGCGCTGAACGGCCACCTGAACCTCCAGCGCGAGGCAGCGTCGCGCAGTCGCTGTACCTGTTCCAGCACCTTCGGGTCCGGCGCGGCGGCGCTGCGGACCGCTTCGACCAGATCCTGATCGCGACTATACAGGTCGTTGCCGAAATGGAGCTCGCCATCCCGCACATAACTCGTCAGATACACGATGTAGACGGGGATTTTCGGGTTCACCGGAACATGAAGGTCGTCCTTGCCGCCATTCATCAGCCGCTGGACGCTGTCGGCGGGCCACCCGAGCACGTATTGCGCGAGCTCAACGGGCTTCTCGACGCGAATACAGCCGTGACTGAACGCGCGCACGTCTTCCTCGAACAGCTCGCCCTGCGGCGTATCGTGCAGGTAGATGGCAAAGCTGTTCGGGAACATGAACTTCACCAATCCCAGCGCGTTGCCCGGACCGGGTCGTTGACGTACGCGCCGACCTTCGTCGCTGTTGACCACTTCATAGTTGTTGCGGTCGAGATACGTGGGATCCGCCTCCGCCTTCGGCCAGATCTCATTCCCGGCGATGTTGTCGGTCACGTTCCAGTAGGGTCGAAAGACGACCGTCTGCATCGAGTCGCTGAATACGGGCGTGGACCGGCCGTCGTACTCTGCGCCCACGATCACTTTCATTGTGAGCACTTCGGCGCCATTGTCGAAGGCCTGCAGCCGGAAGGCCGGGACGTTGACCAGGATGTACCGCGTGCCTAACGTGCGCGGCAGCCACCGGAAACGTTCCAGGTTGGCCGCGATCTGCGCCAGGCGGTACTCGGCCGGCACGTTGAGGGACGCGATCGTTTCCGGGCCGAGGGCGCTGTCCACGACGATACCGTGCCGGGCCTGGAAACGGGCAATGGCACCAGCCAGCACGCTGTCGTAGGCCATCACCCCGGCCGTGTCAGGACGTACGCGCGCCCGCCGCTGGTCGAGGAACCCTTCAACGCGCAGTCGCTCGCGCAACGCGGTCAGGCGCGACGCTGGCGCGGAATCACCCGGCGCGAGCGAAGGACCCTTCTCCGCCAACTGCCTCCAGCCTCCGGCCGCGACCAGCGTCCGGTAACGCTGCAGCTCCGCGCGCAGCGCAATGTAGGCGTCGAAGCTCGGACGCATGCCGTCCAGCGTCTGGTCGAGACGGCGCGCCCGCAGCAGTCGCACCATGGTGCTATCGACGCGCTCCTCCTGCGGATCGATATACCAGCTCTGGGAGACGCTGCGCGGCTTCACGTGACCGACCAGCAGCTGTTCAGCGATCCCGGCGTACAGCGCCGTCAGCAGCACATCCGAGCGGGCAATGGTCAAGGCTGTCGGCGCCCCCCCTCCGCGAGCAGCTTCGAGCGCTTCGGTCGCCGCCATCAGTGGGAGTCTGGCCGGATTCAGTGCATCGTCGACCAGCGTGGTCAGGACGTTGGCCAACTCTCCCGCGCGTTGGCGGTCGAGCCCCCTTTCCGTCATCCAGTACGGGTTGCCGTCGTTGCTGCGATACAGCGTCCGAACATGCCGCCAGGTGTCGGCGTCTATTGACGCTGGTGGGGGACGACGCACCAGGGAGTCGATCGACGCACGAATCGTCTCGATCGGAACTCCTCGCACTGCGGTCGTGCGCGCCGGCGTCCACTCCGGGGTGCTGGCCCCCTTGGTCGCCTCGGATTCGATGGACTGGGTGTCACAGGCGAGCAGAACTGCGCACAGCGACGCTATTGCCGGGCCCGGGCATCGGGCGAGAAAAGACAGCTTCATGCATTTGGTATGTACTTCGCCAGCGCGTAGTTCCTTCAATGACTTTCGTCGGACGCTCGTGCCGCCAGGCCTGATTTGTCGCGCCGGGTATCGCCGGTGCCTTGCTGGCTGCGTTGGTGGGCGTACGGCCGGCTGGGTGAACCAGGCACGACCGGCCCCGGGCGTCATCGCGTCGGTTCCCCGTGCGATGGTGCTCTGGTGGCTCCTACCGCATGAGCTTCAGCCGACGTCGGATCGGGTAGTCCATGAACGGACTCGCGCGGAGTCATGAGAGCCGCGGGCATTCAGCCTAACGATCTCCATGACTCCGCGTGCGTCGTTCCCGTCCTCTTGCCTGGTCAGGGTGTCGCGCCGCGCCTCGATCGGCTCGCTCGCCCGCTAGTCACCGGCCACTTCGCTGACCGTAACCGTCCGAACCTCGTCGCCCAGGAAGAACCGCCGCACCGCCTCTCCGGCCTGGTGCACGATCACGAAGAAGCTGGGCACCACGAACAGCGTGAGCAGCGACGAGACCGCGAGGCCACCAACCACCGCGATGGCCAGGGGCCGCATCAACTCGCCGCCCTGGCCGAGGCCGAGCGCCAGCGGCATCGCGCCGACGAGAGACGTGAACGTGGTCATGAGGATGGGGCGCATACGCACCACGCCGGCTTCCACGACCGCTTCCTCGAGGGTGTGGCCGCCCTCGCGCCGGAAGTCGTTGGCGAATTCCACGAGCAGGATGGAGTTGTTCACCACGATGCCCGCCAGCATGATCATGCCTAACAACACGGGCGCCGAGAACGGCGTGTTGGTGATCCCGAGCATCGCGACGACGCCGAGGAGGGCCAGCGGCACCGCGGTCAGGATGATGAGCGGATCGAGGAGGCTCTCATACTGGACGGCGAGCACGACGAACACGAGGAAGATCGCGAGCGCGATGACCAGCGTCATCTGCGCATTGGTGTCCTGGATGGCCTCCTGCTCGCCACCGATGATGAGGCCATAGCCGTCGGGCAGCGTGAGGTCAGCCAGCCGGGCGCGGATCGAGTCGGTGACCTGCCCGATCGACGCCACGTCGGTGATGACGTCGCCACTCACCTCGATGCGCCGGTTCTGGTTCTCGCGCCGGATGGTCGCCGGCGTCACCGCCGGGCTGACGTCGGCGATGTCACGGAGGAAGACGGGCGACGTGTTCCGGCCGCCCGGGAAGAGCAGCGTGTTCCCGACGTCGGTCACGCTGGCGAACTTGTGCCGGGGGAACAGCACGCGAACGTCGTACTCGAAGTTCCCGTCCGCATAACGAGTCGCGATGGTGCCGTCGAGCGCGGTGCGCACGGTCTGCCCGACCGCCGCCACGTCGAGGCCCAGGTTGCGCGCGCGCTCACGGTCGAGCGCGATCGACAGCATCGGCCGCGGCTCCTCGGCCTGGGCCTGCACGTTTTCGAGGCCCGGCAGCCCGCGCAGCCGCCGGACGACCTCCTGGCCGATTTCGTCGAGCTGGTCGAGCTGGTCACCGACGATGGCCACGGACACGTCCGTGCCGGCGGCGGACGTTCGCAGGCCGCGAATGCGGGGCGGACGCACGAAGACGCGCGAACCGGCGAACCCCGCGTCGTCGACCCGGCGCTGCAGCTGCTGCACCCACTGGTCGGAGGTCAACTGCCGCTCACCCGCCGGCGTGAGGCGGATGTCCATGCCCCCCCGGCCGGCGCCGGCATTGGTGAAGACGCTGTGCACGGCCGGCATCTCGTCGATCATCCGCTCGACTTCCAGCGACAGGCGGTTCGCCTGCTGCGGTGTGGATCCGGGCGGCATGCGGAGCATGGCCGTCACCGTGCCGTCATCCACCTGGGGCAGGAATTCCGTGGGAAACGTCCGCGCCGCGAACCACGCCCAGACGCCCAGGCCGGCCACGCCACCGAGGAGCAGCCAGCGCGCCCGCACGACGCGCGTCGCGAGGCCGCGGTATCCCCCGATCATCCGCTGGAAGCCACGCTCGAACGCCAGCAGCGGCCGGGCGGTCTCGAGCCCGCTCTTGAAGCGGACCTTCCCCAGTTGCGCGGCCAGCATGGGGATGAGCGTCAGCGCCAGCGGCAGCGACGCCAGAATCGCAAACGAAATCGTGAGGATCAGCTCGCGGAAGATGAGCGCCGAGAGCCCCGTGATGAGGAGGAAGGGCGCCACCGACGCCAAATTCGTCGTCGTCGACGCGATGACCGGGCTGGTGACCTCAGCGGCCCCGACGTGCGCCGCCTCTTCCGGGTCCAGTCCCTCCCGTTCCCGGCGCCGATAGATGTTCTCCAGCATCACGATCGCGTTGTCGAGCAGGAGCCCCGTACCTAACGCAAGCCCGCCCAGCGACATGATGTTGAGCGTGAGATCCCCGATTCCCATCATCACGAACGTGGCCAGGATGGCCAGGGGGATCGAGACGCCGATGATGAAGGTCTTCCGGAAGGAGCGCAGGAAGATCATCACGACCAGCATCGACAGCACCGCGCCGATGATGGCCGCGTCCCGAACCGACCGGAGCGCGTCGCTGATGAAGCCGGACTGGTCGTACGTCACCTCGTTCCGGATATCGGCGGGGATATAGCCGCTCTCCTGGAGCGTCCGGAGCCGCGCCTGCACGCCGCGGACGACCTCGACCGTGTTGGCCTCCGGCTGCTTCTGGATACCGATGCGGACCGCCGGGACGCCATTGAGCCGCGCCCAGCTGCGCTGCTCCTGGCTGGTGTCCCGCACCGATGCGATGTCCCGCAACGGTACGCGGGCGCCACTCGGCGCCGTGAGCAGCACGCCGCGGATGTCCTCCAGCGAGTGAAACTTGCCCGCCGTCGTGCCGACCATCTCGCGGTCGAGTGTCGTTATGCGCCCCGCCGCCAGGTCCTGGTTCTCGCTCCGGAGCGCGTTGATCACCTGCGACACCGAGAGCCCCAGGCCCCGCAGGCGGTTCGGGTCCAGCTCGACCTGGATCTCCCGGACCAGCCCACCGAAGATCTCGATCGCGGCCACGCCGGGCACGGACAGGAGCTGCGGGCGGAGCCGCTGGTCCACCCACTGCCGGAGCGCGATCTGGTTGCGGGAGCCTGACGAGAAGGCGACCTGGTAGATCTGCTGCTGCGACGGGTCCGACTTGCTGATGTTCGGTGGGTCAGCTTCCTCCGGGAGCCGTGCGCGGATCCGTTCCACGTTCTTGGCCGCGTCCTGGAGCGCGAAATCGACGTTCGTCCCGTAGTCGAAGTCGAGCGTGATGTTCACGAAACCGCTGGAGACATCCGCCGCCATCCGGGTCAGCCCTTCGGTCGTCGCCAGCGCCGCCTCGAGCGGCTTCGCCACCGTTTCCTCGAGCACCGCCGGCTCCACGCCGGGGTTGCTCACGTTCACGCGTACCTGCGGGTAGACGATGCGGGGCAGCAGATCGACCGGGATCCGACCCACGTAGACGGCGCCGAGCACCAGGAGGGTGCTGGTGATCATGATCGTCCCGATGGGACGGCTGATGGACCAGCTGGCAATGCCGCGACGTTTCTCTTTCACTTGCGCTCCCCCCGTCCGCCCCGCCGACCGGCACCCGGTGAGCTGGTCGTCGCTGAATCGAGTGGCTTGCTGATCGGCACCTGGTCGCTGAGCGGCTCCACCACTTTCGCCTTGGCGCCCTCACGGATCATCGACGTGCCGGAGACGATCACCGAATCGCCTTCAGCGACGCCGTCGAGGATCTCGGACATCCCACCCATGTCGCTGCCGACCTGCACGGCGCGGCGCTCGACGACGCCGCCCGTGACGATGAAGACGGCGCGCGCGCCGGCCGGTCCGGACACCGCGCGCGACGGGACCAGCAACGCATTGTCGCGGCGGTCGAGCGACAGGGTGGCGCGCACGGTATACCCCGGGCGCAGGCCGGCAAGCTGGCTGCCGGTGAGCGCGACTTCCACCGGCACGAGTCGCGTGGCGCTGTCGGCCGACGGGAAGACGCGCCGGATGCGCCCCTGGACCTGCTGGCCGCCTAACGCGTCGACGGTGAGCGGCACCATGGCGCCGGCCCGCAGCGTCCCGACCTCGAGCTCCGACACCTGGATCCGGGTGACCAGCGTGCTGACGTCGGCGACCGAGAACAGCCGCGTGGACGAGGAAACGATGTCACCCGCCTCGATGCGCTTCTCGGTGATGATGCCGCTGATGGGCGCCACCACTCGCGCGTAGCCGAGACGGGTCTTCAGCTGCTCACTGGTGGCCTTGGCGGATTCGAACGCGGCACGATCCCGCTCGAGCTCCGCCATGGTGATGATCTGCTGCCTGAAGAGCTGTTCGGAGCGTTCGACGGTGGACTGCGCGAACTTCAGGGACGCCTCGGCGCTCCTTGCCTGCGCCTCCAGTTCGCGCGCGTCGATCTCGGCGAGCACGTCACCCTGACGGACCCGATGACCTTCCTCGACCTTCAGTGAGAGCAGAATGCCGGAGAGCTGGGCATTCACCCCGACGGTCCGGATGGGCTCGAGCATCCCGGCGATCACCGAGGAGCGCGAGACCGAGCCCCGCTTCACCAGCTCGATTTCAACGTTTGTCGGGCGGTCTGAAAGGCCACCGCGACCGCCGGTCCGCCCCCCGGCCCGGCCGGTGCCAGCCGAACTGCCCGCCGCCGGCTCACCCCCCGCCGGCTTCGTGCAGGACACCGTGATGGCGCCGGCAAAGAGACTCAGCGCCAACGCGCTGTACTGCTTCAACTTGCGAGACACTCGGCCTCCATAGGGTCAGTCGCTGCCACCGACGCATTGTCTACGGGCAGCCTGCACAAAACGCTTGGAACCGCGTCGACCGGGACCGCAGCCTACGCAAGCGAAAAGCGATCGATCCGGAACAGGGACGTGTCATGGGCCGTGCGACCGCGCTCGACCAGGTCCGCCACCATCTCGCCAACGACGCTGCAGAACTTGAACCCGTGGCCCGAGCAGGCAGAGACAAGCAGCACCTCGGGCGCGCCGGGGAGCCGATCGATGATGAAATGCTCGTCAGGCGAGTTCGTGAACATGCAGGTCGACGCGCGGATGAGGGGCCCGTTGGCGCGCGGAAAGAACGAGCGGACGCAGTCGCGAAGCACCGATTCGTCGCCCGCATCCACGTCGCGTCGCATGGCATCGGGATCCACGAACTCCGACCGGTGGTGGTACTTCCCGATCTTGAATCCGGGGACGCCGTATTCCGGGAATCCGTAGAAGTGGCCGTCCGGCGTCGTCATGACGAAGACAGGGAAGCGTCCCACCGCAAAGGCGTTCGTGTCCTCGACGCTGAACCATCCGACCACCTGCCGCTCCGGGCGAAGCAGAGTCGCCAGGGAAGGGATCAGCCTGGGCGTCCAGGCTCCGGCTGTGACGACAAGTTGCCGGGCGCGGATCTCGCCGCCGGCGGTGTGGAGTACGACTCCGGACGCCTCGATGCCCCAACCGTGCACGCGCTCCCCGGTACGGAGTTCCGCGCCGTGTTTCGCGGCCGACGCGGCATAGGCTCGAATGCACTTTTCCGGTTCCAGGAACCCGGCGTCGGGTTGAAAAACGGCCATGAAGCCGTCCGGAAGGCTGAACCCCGGAAACCGTTCGTTGACCTCGCCGGCTTTGAGGACTTCGTGTGGCAGCCCGTGGACGCGACAGGACTCGCGAGAGCCTTCGAACACGCGCGACCCCGGCACGCCGGCGTCGAGACCGCCGGTCACGTGCAGGAGCTGCACCCCCGATCCGCTCTCCTCCTCCAATTCCCGCCACAGGGTGAAGGCCCGCCGCAGCAACGGCACGTACGCCGGGTGCTCGAAGTACGCGAGCCGGATGATCCGCGTGAGGCCATGTGAGGATCCCTGCTCGTGGCCAGGCTCGAACTGTTCGATCCCGACCACCGACAGGCCACGCTTCGCGAGATGCGAGGCAGCGGCGCTTCCCATGCCGCCAAGTCCAAGGACTGCAACGTCATGAACTCTGGACACCGACGTTCTCTCCGGCGCCACGAGGCGCGAATTCCGTTCCTGAGGAAGGGCTAATGCACGGCTGACTGGTCAGTCAGCAATGCTGCGGGTGAAGGAGTGTGACCGGCAAGCCAGGCCTCGTGACGGGATTGTGAGGGGGGCGTCCTCCTGAATGTGACCACCGCCATCGCCCGCGCGACGCCTGAGTCGGCGCAACTCGCCGACGTGGTTGGGAATGAACGTGCCGCCTTGAGCGGGACGTTTGCGGCCTCCATGGAGCGGCTGGTCGGCCTGGTAGCGAGGAGTACGTCCGCGCCTGCCTCGCTGATTGCGCTTCTGGGCGATGACCGGCGGAGTTTCTTTGCGGGGGATCTCCACCGCGACTGGTTCGCGCACGACGCGGGCGCGCTGATCCGATCGGGCCTGATGCAGCGCACGCTGGACAACGGTGGTACGCTGACGCTGAATGACCTGCACGTTTCGGATGACGCCCGCCTGCGCTCGGCTGCTTTGGAGTTGAGCATCGTGAGCGTCGCCGCCGCGACGTTCCCGAAGGCAGATGGCAGCATCGGCGGCATGATTTGCATCGTGGACGACGCGCCGCGGAGCTGGACTCCCGCCGAAGTCAGCCTCCTCGCCGAGTTCGGGAACATGGCGGGGACCGAGCTGCAGCTCCGCCAGTTACTGTCGGATCGCGAAGTCCGCGAGCAGCGGCTTCGCCACGAGTCGGTGCACGATCCGCTCACGGGCCTTCCTAACCGGACGCTGTTCATGCGGCGCCTGTCCGACGCGACGCATCGCGCGCGACGCGGACAGGACGGCCTGTTCGC
>DAIUET010000127.1:0-9016 GCA_036845045.1 Gemmatimonadaceae bacterium
CGGATGAGAGTGTCGTCGCGGTGCTTACCGGTCATCTGCTGAAGGATCCTGCCGCCGCGGGCGGAATCCACCGCAACGCGCCGGTGGAAGTGGATGCGTCGCTCGGCGCGATCGAGAGCGCGATGCTGACCTGAGGTCAGAGGTCAGAGGTCAGGGGTCAGAGGTCAGAGGTCAGAGGTGCGAAGCAGCACGAGCCAGCAGCACGTCGTGCGAATGCGGGAAGCACCGGCGCAGCGGCATTCTTTTTTCGTGCATTTTTTGTCCTGGTTCGCTTACTATTGAGGCGCTGCGAGCGGATGGGGGCGCCGCGTCACGCTGCATGCCCCCGTTTGAGGGACCATAACCTCCACACGGGGTGTCCATGCGAAAGGGATCGCTGATAGCCGTCCTGGGACTGATGTCCGTTCTCTCGCTACGTGTCGATGCGCAGAGACCACTGTCGATCGAGGCCGGCATCTTCGGACAGTTCACCAAGCCGGACAAGGAGCTTTCGCTCGACGACATCCTCTCGGCGGGCGGCCGGCTGGGCCTGTACGTGCTCCCCCGTCTCGCCGTCGAAGTCGATGGCCAGATCGGTACGACCGACTGGGATGCGCCGGGGGGCACCAAATCGATCGATTTCACCCCCTGGTCGGTCCGTGCCGTGTACGGGATCCCGTTAGGCGAGAGGCTCCGTTTCCTCCTCGGCCTGGGCTATCAGCAGAACGTGTACAAGGGGCGGGTCCAGCGGTTCGGGACCACGGTGGCGGGGAACGAATACGAAGATGCGCTGTCCGGCCTCGTGGGCCTGAAGGTGTGCCTCGGCGAGAAGTGGAGCCTGCGTGGCGACGTGCCGGTGGACTACAACCCGTCGCCGAACTTCAACGGCAACACGGTGACCCTCGACGGGAAGTCGACCAACATCGGCTTCCGCATCGGCATCAGCCGCATGCTGACCGGCGACTGCTACGACGTGGCACCGCCACCGCCTCCGCCACCACCACCGGCGGCACCGCCTCCGGCCGCACCGATTGCACAACCTCCGGCGCCGACGCCGGTTCCCGCACCGGCCAACACCCCGCCCGTCGCGAGCATCACGTCGCCGGCCAATGGTGCATCGATCGCCGGGCAGATGACCTTTACCGGCTCCTGCCAGGATCCGGAACAGGGTGACGTGTCCGCGTCCGCGCGGTGGCGCTCGAGCCGCGACGGCGACATCGGGACCGGTGCCTCATTCACGCGTACCCTGTCCACCGGCTCGCACACCATAACGATGACGTGCACGGACGGGCCGGGGCTGACGGGATCGGCGACCATCAACGTCACCGCGGCCGAGTTGCTGTTCCGGCTGCAGGAAGTGTCGTTCGAGTTCAACCAGGCGACGCTCACGCAGGCCGGGCGCGACACGCTTGATCGCGTCATCGCCACGCTCCAGCAACGGGCGGACCTGCGCATTGCCGTCGAAGGCCACACCGACCCGTACGGTCGGGCCGCCTACAACCAGGGCCTTTCCGAGCGCCGCGCGCAGACGGTCGTGAACTACCTGGCGGCCGGCGGCGTGGCAACAACGCGCATGGTGAGCAAGGGATTTGGTGAGGACTGCCTGATCCTCGATGATGATCACGACGTGCCCAGGCGCTCGAAGGAAGAGCATCGCGTCAACCGGCGGGTCGAGATCCTGTCGGTGGGAGACGTCGGCGCGGCGACGTCGTGTAGAGTGAGGCAGTAGCACCAGGTCGCGAAGCACAGGGGGCAGCCGGTCGAAAGACCGGCTGCCCTTTGCCTTTCCGCGCGACTCACAGGCGTCCGCCCGGCGACCGGAACTACCCGGTCTCCGTGCGCTTTGCGCCAGCGAGGAAAAAGCCGCGCAACAGGACGATCGACCCGAGCGCCAGGAACAGCTCGGCCAGGCCCACGAGGGCGAAGATCTGTTCGTACGCCGGCCGCCCATCGGCGCCGGTGAGGGCGACGAGGATCCCACCGACCAGGGGTCCGGCGAGAAACCCTAACGAGCCGGCGATCTGGAAGATGCCGAACATGCCTTCGCCATGGCCGCGCCGGACCAGGTCACTCAGCAGCAGCAGGCTGGGCGCAAAGATGAACGCGCTGGCGATTCCCGACAGGACCATCGACGCCGGCAGCAGGGACCGCGGGGTCAGCCCGTACATCCCGTAGACGAGGCCAAAGGCCACGTTCCCGGCCACCAGGAGCGGGAACCACCCGACACGTTCGGCGAACCGGCCGACCGGATAGCAGAGTGCCGCGAACGGGATCATGAACAGCGCCACCAGCCATCCGCGCGCCGTGGGGTCCAGCTGGTGCTCGCGGGCCAGAAAGAGCGTGAACGTCGACACGAAGATCCCGATGCTGAACCGGTCCATGAAGGCGTAGCCTAACGGGACCCACGATTCGGGCTTGCGCCAGTGCCAGCGATACCGGTGGCGGGGCGGGTCGGCGGCGACATTGGCCACCGGCGCCGCCGGCATGACGAGCGCCGCCAGAAGGAAGATCGCCGCACCCGTGTCGTAGACGGCGCTGCCTCCCTGCTGGACCAGCCACCCCCCCAGCGGGGATCCTACGGTGATGCCCAGCATGAGCGCCGAGGCCAGTGCACCGAGCGATGCGCCTCGGCGATCGCCGGCGGCGCGGTTGGCCGCCACCATGAGCAGCGTGACCGCCGGGAGGTGCACCGCACCATCCAGCAGCCGGAACGCAAACAGCGCGTTGAGCGACTCGGCACGCCCCATACCTGCGAAGGCGACCGCATCGAGGAGGAACAGGGCGCTGAGCCACCAGCGCAGGTCACCCAGGCGACGCAGTCGTCGCATGAGCAGAGGCACGGCAATCATTCCGGCGACCATGTTCACCGTCATGAAGCCGTGCGCCGCCGCCTGTGACCCGCCGTGTCGCCCGATGACCAGTTCGTCGAGCCCCGGCACGAGCAACGTGACGGGGACCAGCGCAAGGAACATCGCGAGCGAGAAGACCAGGCGGGCGCGCATTGACGACCACAACAATTGCAGCATGCTCACCTGATGGGAATGGCAGGCGAAGGTGACGAGCGCCACCGTTTCAGCCGCTGAATACGCGAATCGTTCGCGGACGTTTGTGGTATTGCCTGAGGGTGCTTCACATCGCGGCCCGGGACAGCGGCGTCAGCAGTCAGGGCCAACGCACAAGAGCGGGCCAACGGAGGATTCATGAGAGTCAGAAATCTCTTCGCCGTCGCACTGGCGGCGGGCGCGTTCCTCGGATGTTCGGACAGCAACTCGATCAGCCCCGGTGAGGGCCGGATCGCGGTCCGGCTCACCGATGCGCCGTTCCCGATCGACGAAGTCGAGTCGATCGAGGTGTTCATCGTCCGCGTGGAGGCGAAGCTGCAGCCAACGAGCGATGAGGACGCGGCGCTGGACATCGAGGACGAGGAGGCGTCAACCGACGGGTGGATCGTGCTCGCCACGCCTAACGCACTGTTCGACCTCATGGACCTGAGGAACGGCGTGACCGTCTTCCTG
This sequence comes from Gemmatimonadaceae bacterium, assembly GCA_036845045.1. Classification (GTDB taxonomy): domain Bacteria; phylum Gemmatimonadota; class Gemmatimonadetes; order Gemmatimonadales; family Gemmatimonadaceae; genus JABWBJ01. Next base: position 3,495 of record DAIUET010000127.1, read on the forward strand.
GGCGACGAGGACGTACCGGTCGGCGATTATCGCAGTATCCGCCTCATCCTCGACACCGACCAGTCGAGTATCACGCTGAAGGACAACACGGTGCTGACGGGCATCTCGGACCCGTCGATCAAGTGGCCGTCCGCCGGACGCAGCGGGATCAAGGTGCTCTTCGACCGCCCGATCGAGGTCGATGAAGGATTGACCACCGACGTGCTGCTCGACTTCGACGCCGAGCAGAGCTTCGTGCTCCGGGGGAACACCATCCTCCAGAATGGACTGCTGTTCAAGCCGGTCATCAAGGCAACGGTGATGGACGAATAACGTCGACCTGCAGGGGGAGGGCTGCGACACGGGTTCCTGTGGAGCCTGGAGCCGGAAGCCCGAACCCTCCAGCGGACGTTCCGTCCCGGCGGACACTCGGCGGGGGCGGCGCGGGTGCCTAAGTTTAGGGCTGATTGAGCCTTTACCGAGGGTCTCCCATGCGCCGTCTCCGCCCGCTGTTTTCGATGCACACCCGTCGCGCACTACTGGCCGCGGCGCTGTTGCCGCTCGCCGGTTCGCTGCGACCCGACGTGGTGCAGGCGCAGGGCGACCTGATTCCACTGGATTCAGCAGTCCGCACCGGTACGCTCGAGAATGGGCTCCGCTACTACATCAGGCGCAACGCCCGCCCCGAAAAGCGACTCGAGCTGCGACTGGTGATCAACGCGGGCGCGGTGCTCGAGGACGACGACCAGAAGGGCCTCGCGCACTTCACGGAGCACATGCTGTTCAACGGCACGCGTCGGTTCGCGAAGAACGACATCGTGTCCTACCTGGAGTCCATCGGCGTCCGGTTCGGCGCCGACCTGAATGCCTACACCGGTTTCGACGAAACCGTGTACATCCTCCCGGTTCCGACCGACAAGCCGGGCCTCGTCGAGCGCAGCTTCGACGTCCTCGAGGACTGGGCCGGCGGCGCCCTGTTCGACTCGAGTGAAGTCGTGAAGGAGCGCGGCGTCGTGCTGGAGGAATGGCGGGGCGGCCTGGGGGCGGGCGCCCGCATCCGCGACAAGCAGTTTCCCGTGCTGTTCCAGGGCTCTCGTTATGCAGTGCGGCTGCCGATCGGCGACACGACCATCCTGAAGACGGCCAATCCGGCCCCGCTCCGGCGCTTTTACCAGGACTGGTACCGTCCCAACCTCATGGCGGTGGTTGCGGTCGGCGACTATGACCCGGACCAGGTCGAGAAACTGATCCGCGAGCGGTTCGGTCGCCTGACGAATCCGCCGTCACCCCGCCAGCGTCCCCTGGTCGCCGTGCCGGGGCACGACTCGACGCTGGTCACGATCGTGACCGATCCCGAGGAGCAGGTCTCGTCGATCCAGGTCATCTACAAGCACCCGCCGGCGCCACTGGCCCGCCAGTCAGATTACCGGATGCTGCTCGCCCGCCGGCTCTACAACCAGATGCTGAACTCGCGCCTGACGGAGATCACGCGCCAGCCGGATGCGCCGTTCGCGTTCGCCAGCTCGTCGTACGGGGCCTTCGTCCGGTCGACGGACGTCTACTTCCTCTCGGCCACCGTGAAGGACGGCGGCATCCAGCGGGGTCTCGAGGCCCTCCTCCGCGAGGCGCGGCGCGTGGACCAGCATGGATTCCTGCCGGCCGAGCTGGAACGGGCGAAGGCGTCGCAGCTGCGCTCCCTCGAGAGCGCGTACCAGGAGCGCGACAAGTCCGAATCGGGGAACTATGCGGCGGAATACATCAACCACTTCCTGACCGGCGAGCCCACGCCGGGAATCGTCTGGGAGTTCGAGACGGCCAGGCGCGTCCTCCCCACGGTGACCCTCGAGGACGTGAACTCGTTAGGCCGCCAGTGGATCACCGAGGTGAATCGCGTGGTGGCGGTGTCGGCACCGACCGGACCGGCCGCCGGCGTGCCGAGCGCCGGCGAGCTGTTGAACACGTTCCGCAAGGTGGACGGCGAGACCGTCACGGCCTGGACGGAAACAGTCTCGGAAGCGCCGCTGGTCGCGACCGCGCCGCCCAGGGGGCGCGTCGTCGAGGAGAAGAAGGTGTCCGAGCTGAACCTGACGGACTGGAAGCTTTCGAACGGTATCCGCGTCCTGGTGAAGCCGACCGATTTCAAGGCCGACGAGGTTTCCATCCAGGCCTGGAGCCCGGGCGGCACGAGCGTCGTGACCGACGCCGACTTCATCGAGGCGTCGCTGGCCACCCTGGCCGTCGGCCGCGGGGGCGTAGGCACCTTCGACGCCATCGAGCTGGGCAAGAAGCTCGCGGGGAAGCGCGCCGGGGTGAACTTCGGCATCGGCTCCCTGAACGAGACGATCAGCGCCGGCGGATCCCCTCGCGATCTCGAGACGATCCTGCAGTTGATCTATCTCAAGGCGACCGCGCCGCGCCGCGATTCGGCGGCGTTCAACGCGCTGCGCGCGCAGTACGTCCCGATGCTGGCCAATCGTGACAAGGATCCCGGGCAGGTCTTCCAGGACACCGTCGTGATCACGATGCAGCAGAACCACCCGCGGGCGCAGCCGCTGACCGCGGCCATGCTGCAGGGCATGCGGTATGACCGGGCCTTCGAGATCTATCGCGACCGTTTTGCCGACGCGTCCGACTTCACGTTCGTGATCGTCGGCGCGGTCAACGTCGATTCGATCAAGCCGCTCGTCGAGCAATGGTTAGGCGCGTTGCCGGCCACCGGGCGGAAGGAGACCTGGAAGGACGTCGGCATGAAGTCGCCCACGGGCGTCGTCGAAAAGACGGTGCGCAAGGGCGTCGAGCCCAAGGCGCAGACAGTGGTCTTCTTCACCGGCGAAACGACGTTCGACCCGGCCTCCCGCTACGCCATGCGGTCGCTGGGTGACCTGCTCGAGATGAAGCTGCTCGAGAACCTCCGGGAGGCGCTTGGCGGGACGTACTCGGTGGGGGCCAGCGGGAGTCTTTCGAAGTATCCCAGGCCCGAGTACCAGTTCGTCATCAACTTCGGTTCGGCGCCCGACAATGCCGAGGCACTCTGGAAGACGGTGCAGGCCGTGATCGACACGGTGAAGCAGCACGGCGCGACGGCCGAGGAACTGCAGAAGGTACGGGAGCAGCAGCTGCGCACGCAGGAAGTCTCCCTCAAGGAGAACGCCTACTGGCTCGGGAACATCTCGGCGCGCATCGAGAATGGTGAGGACCCGCGCGGCCTGGCGACATACACGAAGGACTACATCGAGAAGCTGACGAGTGAGCAGATTCGCGATGCGGCGCGGAAGTATCTCGACATGTCCCGTTATGCGAAGTTCGTGCTGCTGCCCGAGCGAGTCGTACCCTGACGGGTCGACCGATGCGTGAGCACGTTCGACGCCCGGTCCGCCTGATCGCGGTCGTCCTCGTCAGCGTTTCATGCGCTTCGTCGCCGCGTGTAGGCCCGCAGCCGGCGCCTCCGTCCACGGTGGCGATGCCGGCGCCGGCTCCGTCTTCGGTCGCACCGTCAGCCTGTTGTGGCGCGGACGTGCTGGCGACCGGACTCCGTATCGCTGAGAGGTACCGGGTCGCCGCGATCGGCGCGCGGCGGTTCACCCACGCCGACTTCTGGCGCGCGGTAGAGCCGTCGACGTCGTCGTCCGCCCTGCGCACCGAGCAGGTCGGCGTGTCGATCCTGGGGCGGCCCATCCGGTCGGTGACCTTCGGCCAGGGAGCGACGACGGTGCTACTCTGGTCGCAGATGCACGGGGACGAGTCCACGGCCACGATGGCGCTGGCGGACATCTTCCGCTTCCTGGTCGAGGCGCCTGACGATCCGCTGCGTCAGCGGCTGGGAAGCGCGCTCACCATCGTCTTCATTCCGATGCTGAACCCCGACGGCGCGGAAGTCTTCCAGCGGGAGAACGCGGTGGGCATCGACGTGAACCGGGATGCGCGCCGGCTGTCCACGCCGGAGGCGCGTACGCTCCGGAAGATGCACGAGACGCTCAAGCCGCAGTTCGGCTTCAACCTGCACGACCAGAATGCCCGCACGCGGGTCGGCCCGCGCGGGGTGCAGTCGGCGATCGCGCTCCTGGCGCCGGCCTATGACCAGCCGAAGAGCTACAACGAGGTGCGGTCCCGGGCCCGCCTCGTCGCCGCGACCCTGGCGACCACGCTCGCCCACGAGATCCCCGGGCGCATCGCCAAATACGATGATGGGTTCAACCCACGGGCGTTCGGTGACCTGATGCAGCAGTGGGGGACGAGCACGGTGCTCATCGAGAGCGGCGCGCTGCCCGACGATCCACAGAAGCAGCGGCTGCGCGCGCTGAACGTCGCCGGGATCCTGGGCGCGCTCGACGCCATCGCCACCGGGTCGTACGCCGCCGCTCCGCCATCCGCCTATGAGTCCCTGCCCTTCAACCAGGGCGGCGCCTTCGATGTGCTGGTGTTCGGGGGACAACTGGTGCTCCCCGGAAAGGCGCCGATGCTGGTGGATCTCGCGATCAACTATGACGACGCGGTCGCGCGGACTCGCGGACGGGTGCGCGACTCGGGTGACCTCGCTGACGCCGTCGGGATCGACACGGTGCATGCGGCCGGACTTTTCCTCCACCCCGGCGCCGAATCCCTCACATCCACGCCGGCCGGCCCCATGCTGCGGCTGGGAGCCGTGGCCGACTTCACACTGCGACGCGGCGCCAGTCCGACGAGCGAGCTGGTGCGACGCATCGGGACGGGAACCCAACGGTAAAGAGAGCTCGGAGGTCGGAGGTCAGAGGAATCGTTATGCATCGTTATGACTACCTCATCGTCGGCGGCGGAATGACTGCCGACGCTGCCGCCCGCGGGATCCGCGAGCTGGACGCCTCCGGCACGATCGGCATCATCTCGTCGGAGATCGACGCGCCGTACAGTCGTCCTCCGCTGTCGAAGGCCCTCTGGAAAGGGGACGAGGAGAGTACCGTCTGGCGCGGCACGGATTCGGTGGGCGTCGGGATGCATCTGGGCCGCACGGCAGTTTCGGCAGACGCCTCATCCCGCGTCGTCAGCGACGACCAGGTAGACGAGTACGGATACCATTCGCTCCTGCTGGCCACCGGTGGCTCCCCGCGCGCGTTCCCCTTTCCCGCCGAAGGGGTCATTTACTACCGGACGTTCCGTGATTATCGCGCGCTGCGCGAACTGGCCGGCCAGCGCGAGCGGTTCGCGGTCATCGGCGGCGGGTTCATTGGCAGTGAGGTCGCGGCTGCCCTGCGGATGAACGGCAGGCAGGTCGTGATGATCATGCCCGAGCAGGGGATCGGCGCGCGGGTCTTTCCCTCGGATCTCTCGCAGAACGTCCTGTCGTACTATCGCGAGAAGGGCGTCGACGTGCGCCCCGGGACCAAGGTGACATCCATCGATGCGACCGGAAACGGCTTCCGGGTCGGACTTGCCGCCGGCGAACCGGTCACAGTGGACGGCGTGGTGGCGGGACTCGGCCTTGTGCCGAACACCGCCCTGGGGACGTCACTGGGACTCACCGCCACCGACGGCATCGACGTGGACGAGCGGCTCCGCACCAGCGTGAG
>DAIUET010000128.1:0-8955 GCA_036845045.1 Gemmatimonadaceae bacterium
GCGGGCTTCCAGCGGCTCGCCTCTCAGGTAGTGGTCCACGTCCCGGATGAGCGCATCGACGGAGGCGTAGCGCCGTGCCGGTTCCCGGTGCATCGCGGTCGCGCACAGCACGTCCAGGTCGCTGCGCTGGGCAGGGGTGGCGCCCACCAGCGGCCCGCGGCCGGTGCGTGCGGCCGCGGACGCCGGATCGGGTTCCGACTCCAGGATGGCCCGTTCGACCGCGCCCGGCGTCCGGGCCGGGAGGTCGTGCGGCAGCCGGCCGGCCAGCAACTCGTACAGCACGACCCCTAACGAGTACACGTCCGTGTACACGCCGACCGGTTCACCCCGTACCTGCTCGGGAGCCGCGTAGGCCGGGGTCATGAGGCGCAGTCCCGTCTGCGTCCGATCGGCGTCGCTCAGCTGCTCCAGCTGCTTGGCAATCCCGAAGTCGAGCAGCTTTACCGACCCATCGTCGCGCACGAAGATGTTCGAGGGTTTCACGTCGCGATGCACGACCAGGTGCTGGTGCGCATGAACCACGGCCTCGCACACCGTCCGGAACAGCAGCAGGCGTTCGCGGATGCCGAGTCCGCGCGCCCGGCACGCGTCGGTGAGCGGCACACCCTCGACGTGCTCCATCACGATCCAGGGTGTGCCGTCCTGGAGCGTGCCTGCGTCGTACATGCGCGCGATCGCCGGGTGGTTGAGCTGCGCCAGCGTTCGTTGTTCGGCCGCGAAGCGCTCCCGCCGGCCTGGCGAGACCCAGGCGTCGCGGAGCACCTTGACCGCCGCCGTCGTGCCGAGGTCGTCGCGCTCGGCCAGGTACACCACGCCCATCCCGCCTTCGCCGATCATCCGCGTGAGGCGATAGGGCCCGATGCGGCGACCGATCGCGCTCGCCGAGTCATCCAGGAGGGTGGACGCGAGGCTTACCGAATCACGGTCGAGCACTGACGAGTGACCGACGTCCGCGTCCAGCATGGCCACGACCCGCTCCACGGTTTCCGGATCGTCACTCAGGGATTGCAGAATCGCCCGCCATTCGTCCCGCGGACGGTCCACCGCCGCGTGAAACAACTCCTGCAAACGCTCCCAGTACTCGCCGGACAGCACTCTCAACCTCCGCGCAATTCGGAAGAGAGCCAGGCCCGGGCCGCTCGCCAGTCCCGTAGCACCGTGGCTTCAGACACCTGGAGGAGTTGCGCCGTTTCCGCGACGTCGAGCCCACCGAAGAAGCGGCTCTCGACCATTGCTGCCTGCCGGGCGTTGACCTTCGCGAGATCCTCGAGGGCCGCGTCGAGGACCAACAGTTCGTCGGCGGAGGTGGCCGGGTAACCGGCATTCTCGTCGAAGGTCACCATCGCGGCGTCGCCGCCCCGTTTCTCCGCCTTCCGGCGGCGGGCGGCTTCCACCAGGACCTGTCGCATCGCGCGTGCGGCGATCCGCTTGAAGTGCAGGCGGGACGTCGGGGCGATCGAGAGGGAGCCGGCCAGCTTGAGCCACGCCTCGTGCACGAGCGCCGTCGGGGTGAGCGTGGCGCTGGGGTCCCCCTGACGAATTGCCGCGGCCAGGCGCCGGAGCTCGTCGTACGTCGCGACGAACAAGCGCTCGAAGACTCCGCGATCGCCGGCGAAGGGACCCAGCTCGGCATCGTCGAACGAAGCTGGCAGTGCGTCGTGTGACATTGGGGTCCGCAAGATGTTGACCGAGGTGAACGCCGCCCAGCCGCGAGGACCGCCCGTCGTCCTGACGCGAATCGCGCATAGCCTATCACTCGGGACGAGGGGCTGGCAAATCGCCGCGCACCCATCGCGCACCCATCGACCCCCGGATACGGCGCCTGACCACTTGTCAGGGTTATCTCGGTTGCGTTTTCGCGCGCTCGATAGCGGACTGTTATCAATTACGGGCTCGCACGCGCCCCTGCGCGAGCATTACTCGATTTCACTGGAGGCCTCATGTCCCGACCCGGTCAGCCAGCCGGATGCGCCGCGATGCGTCGCGCGGCGCTGCTCCGATGGGCGACGAAGGGTGCCGGCGTGCTTGCCGGCGCCGCCGCCTTTCTCCTCGCCTCACCGCCCGTCGTTCACGCGCAATCAACCGGACGGATTACCGGCGTCGTGACCGACTCCGCCACCGACCGACCCGTCAGCGATGTGCAGGTCCTCGTGGTGGGAACGCGCATCGGCGCGATCACCGACGCCGAAGGCCGCTACACCATCAACGCGGCGCCGACCGGCACGAGAACGATCGAAGCGCGCCGGATCGGGTATCGCGCCACCCGGGTGGTCAACGTGACCGTCCAGCTGGAAGGCACGACCACGCTGAACATCCGGATCGTCTCCATACCACTCACGCTGCAGGCAGTGGTGACGACCGGTGTGGTCGATCCGACGTCGGGCACCCGGGTGCCCTTCACCGTCGGCCGGGTGGAGGTCGAGAACATTCCGGTGCCATCCACGAACGCCATCGAGTCGATCCAGGGGAAGGTCGCCGCCGTGACCATTGTACCGGCGGGACAACCGGGAAGCGGCACGAACATCCTGCTCCGGTCTCCGACCAGCATCAACAAGTCCAACGCGCCGCTGGTGGTCGTGGACGGCGTCATCCAGAGCACGGCGTTCGGAGCGGCCAGCGCGGACCTGGAATCTCTCGACATCGAAAGCGTGGAGGTCATCAAGGGAGCCGCCGCCGCGTCGCTGTACGGGTCGCGCGCGCAGTCGGGCGTGATCCAGATCAGGACAAAACGGGGCGCGTCCCTCGCCAGCGGCTCGACACGATTCACCGCGCGGTCAGAGTGGGGGACGAACGACCTGGCCGGCAAGATCGACTGGGCGCGATACCACTATTACGAAGTGAACGCCAACGGGGAGTACGTGGACGAGGATGGCGCGGTGGTGCCGCGCACCGAGCGGATCGCCAAGCCGGTGCACACGCGATTCCAGGACGTGACCTACCGCGATCCCATCTACGACCAGGTGGATCGCTTCTTCGATCCCGGGCAGTTCTCCAAGAACTCGTTCAACATCGCGCAGAACGCCGGGCGGACCAACTGGTTCCTGTCGCTCGTGAACACGCGCGAAGACGGGGTCGTGCTGGGCAGCGGGGAATACAACCAGAACGACGCGCGCGTGAACCTGGACCACCTGGCGAGCAGCAACCTGAGCTTCTCGTTCAGCGGCTACCACATGCGATCGGACCGCAACGAGTTGTACGGCGACACCTTCTTCGACCTGATCAACCAGGCGCCGGACGTCGACCTGTTGCAGCCCGATCCCGACGGAACGCCGTTCGCGTTCCAGCTCGATCCCGAGGGTCGCGAAGAGAACCCGTTGTACGTGCTGGCGACGGAGGACGATCACCGGAAGCGGGCCCGGACGCAGGGAAGCCTGCTCGGGAAGTACACGCCGTTCCGGTGGCTGACGTTCGAGGGGAACCTGAGCTACGACCGCTCGGACCGGCGGAACGATTTCTTCCTCGACCAGGGTCTGAAGACCGAGGGCTTCGCACTGGGTGGCCTTGGTGAGATCCAGCAGGTCACGGGCACGACGAGCGCGACGAATGCGTCGATCAGCGCCAACCTGCTCGGTTACTGGCGTGGTTTCACCGGGCGTTCCACGATCCGGGCGCTGACCGAGTCGGAGGACAACGAAGTCACGACAGCGGAAGGTACGGATTTCGCCGCGCCCGGCGTGCGCAGCCTGAACAACGCGCGGACGCGGTTCGTCTCGTCGTCGCTCGAGCAGGTCCGGGCTCGCGGTTATTTCGTGAGTGGCGGCATCGACTACGACGGCCGCTACATCGCGGACCTGCTGCTCCGGCGCGACGGCAGTTCCCTGTTCGGGCCCGAGGAGCGCTGGAATTCCTACTATCGGTTCAGCGGCGCCTATCGGGTCAGCGAGGAGCCGTGGTGGCGCTGGCGCGATCTCAACGAGTTCAAGCTGCGCTTTTCGCGGGGCACGGCGGGTGGACGGCCCAGCTTCCCCGACCAGTACGAGACCTTCGCCTTCAACACCGCCGGCGGTGTGCTGAAGCAGAACCTCGGCAACCGGTTCCTGAAACCGGAGAAGACGACGGAGACAGAGATCGGGGTCGACGCCATCTACCGTGACCGGTACTCGCTCCAGCTCTCGCGCGCGAAGACGCGGTCGGTCGACCAGCTCATCCAGATTCCGCTCGCGGCGCTGTACGGGTTCTCATCGCAGTGGCAGAATGCGGGCACCGTCGAAGGCAACACGCTCGAGGGGACGCTGGAGGCGCAGCTGGTGAGCCGGTCGAACCTGACCTGGCGCCTGGGGCTCGTCGCGGACCGTTCACGGCACAAGATCACCGAATTCAACCGGCCCTGTTTCCAGACGCAGACCATCGCGTATCGTTGTGCCGGCGTGTCGTTAGGTGCGATGTACGGGTTCCGCTTCATCAAGGGCGTCGACGAGCTGCCCGCCGACGCGCGGGCACAGGCCAACGAGTTCGACATCAACGACGAGGGGCTCCTCGTCTGGGTGGGCCTCGACGAGTCGGGCCAGCCAAGGCGCTACACGCAGGGCGAGGTGCCGACCGTCGGCTGGGGCAGTTCCACGACGATCGGCACCGGAACCTACGGGTGGGGCATGCCGATCAAGCTCCGCGACTCCACCGGCAGCGATGCCGTGGTTCGCATGGGTGACGGGAATCCGGACTTCCGGTGGGGCATCTCGAACAGCGTCGGCTGGAACAACTTCGACTTCTATGCCCTGGTCGATGCGCAGGTTGGCGGTGACGCGTACAACCAGACCAACCAGCGCATGTACCAGTGGGCGAAGAGCGCCGACGTGGACCAGGCCGGAAAGCCGCAGGAACTGAAGAAGCCGATCGAATATTACGTGTCGCTGTATGCCGCCAACGACCCCACGGATTACTTCGTCGAGGACGCGAGCTATGTGAAGCTCCGCGAGGTGTCCGTGCGGTACCGGATCACGGGTCGTCCGCTGTCGTGGTTTTCGCGGCTCGGCGCCACCGGCGCGTCAATCTCGCTGATCGGCCGCAATCTCCTGACGTTCACCGACTACAAGGGCTATGACCCGGAGGTCGGCGGCACACTCGTCAGGATCGACAGCTTCGACTACCCACGCTACCGGACGTTCACCGGCAGCATCGAATTCATCTTCTGATCCGGACCCACCAATGCGCAGACTCATACCGATCCTCGCACTGGCGGTCCTCTCCTGCCAGTCGCTCGACGTTACGAACCCGAACCTTCCGGACCGCGCCCGCGCGACACAGCAGCCGACCGCGGCGGAGTCCTTCGTCTCGACCGCGTTCCGAACGTGGTGGCCGGTCGGAGGCCACGACGATTATCCCTCCTGGGCATTCTCGACCATCGCCTGGGAAATCACTTCCGGCTTTGCGGACTTCGGCCAGCTCGAACTCTCGGCCGAACCACGCGCCGCATGGAACAACAGTCCGGTGAACGCCCGCAATAACGTGACCGAAACCCCGTGGCAGGGCATGTACCGCACGATATCGTCGGTCAACGATGCCCTCATCGCCATCGACGGCGGCCTTGTCATCGTCGACACCGTACGGACGGCGCGGACGAAAGCCGTCGGCAAGTTCATCCAGGGGATCTCGCACGGCTATCTCGGCCTCTATTTCGATCAGGCGTTCATCGTCGACGAGAAGCTGGACCTCGACACGATTACCGTGCCGACGTTCCGGCCGTATCCGGAGGTCATTACCGAGGCGATCAAGCAACTCGACAGCGCGATCGCCGTGGCCCAACGGACGAACTTCTCGCTCCCGGTCGATTCATGGCTCTACCAGGACATGACACGGGACGAGTTCGTCGCGCTCGCGAACTCGTTCGCGGCGCAGTTGATGGTGTACTCCGCCCGCACGCGTGCCGAGCGCGCGGCGGTGAACTGGACCGAGGTGATCCGCCGCGTCGATGAGGGCATCAAGACTGACTTCGCGCCGGTGGCGCAGGTCGACATCCTGTGGGACGACTGGAAGCGACTGGTAGCGCGCGTGCGCACGGCGTCGCGGCCCAGCGACTTCGGGCGCCCGGCCTACTGGACGCTGGGACCCGCCGATTCCACCGATGGGTTCATCAACTGGGTGGCCACCCCCGTGGCGAACCGCGTCGCGTTCCAGATACGCACGAAGGACCGGCGCATCCAGGGGAGCAACGGGCCATCCTCGCCCGGGAGTTATGTCGGGTACAACCTGAACAACATCTTCGCCGCGAGCCGCGGCACGTACCGCTTTTCGCACTACTACTTCCATCGCTATGGGACGGGGACCTCGTGGCAGGAAGGACCGCAACCGGCAATGCTCGTCTCCGAAATGGACCTGCTGAAGGCGGAAGGCCTGATCCGGCTCAACCGGGCGGCGGAAGCCGTGCCTCTCATCAACAAGACGCGCGTCGCCAACGGGCAGCTTCCTCCCGTGACCATTGACGGGCCGCCTGACGAGCCGGGGTGCGTCCCGCGCAAGCTCAATGGGCAGTGCGGCAGTCTGTGGGACGCGCTGCGCTACGAGAAACGGATGGAAGGCCTGGGCGTCAGCGGCGTGATCGCATATTTCGACGCCCGTGGATGGCAGACGTTGCCCGAGAACAGCATCCTGCAACTGCCGGTACCCGGCGCGGAGTTGGCCACCCTGCTCATGCCAAACTACACGTTCGGCGGCCCGGGAGGAGAGTCCAGCGCACCACCACCTGATCCCGAACGTTGCCCGGTGGCGCTCGCCCGCTGTCCGTAGGCTGACTCAGGCCGTACACGGTGGCGCCCCTCGATCGCAGGGGGGCGCCATCGTCGCATCCGCGGTCGCCGATTCCGGTACAGCAACGCCCGCAGTACCCGATCGTGGGGGACGCTGCGGCGTGTCGGACGGTGTGTCGTCGATACCCTGATCCGGCTGCAGGGTTTTCCCCCGCGGGCGCAGCCTCGCCCGATCGTCAGGAGAGTGCCGGTTGCGGGACGATGGTCCCTGCGGACCCCACCGCAGTGAATCCACGAACCGTTTCCGGCGTCGTGATTCCCCTCCCTTGAAACGGGGCGCGGACCATGAGTCCGAAAAAGCCGCATGTCATGTCGGGTATTCCGGCCATTCGTATCAGGGGAAAACACTACAGCGCCTGATGCGGACTCGGGCAGGGTTAATGGTGACCGGCGCAGGCATGGATTCACCCTGACCGAGCCGTACGGATATCACGGGCAGATGCGTCAGAAGCGGACCACCCAAACTTCGGTGCAACGTATGACACAGGCTTCGTGGAGACGCAGCACGGTGACAACCGTTGCTGCATTCGCGTTCATGATGGGCGGCTGCTCGGACGAGATTGTCTACCGGGATCTCCCCGACTTCGAAACACCACCGGAGGCCGCCCTGGGCTTCCTCGGGTTCTCGGACGCTGATGCGAAGCGCACCACGTGCGGCAACTGCCATTCCGGAAAGCAGGCACAGTGGGAGCAGACCGCGCACGCGCATGCGTGGGAGACACTCGTCAATAGCGGTCACGCGGCAGCTTCCTGCGAAGGATGCCACACCGTTGGCGCGCTGGGGAACGCCACAACCGCCACCACCGCCGGCTATGCCTCGACGCAGAGTCCGCGGTACCAGAATGTGCAGTGCGAGTCATGCCACGGCCCGGGTCTCACCCACGTCACGAACCCGGACATCCAGGGGAACAAACCGCTGGCGTCCATCGCGGTCGGCACGAACCTGACCAATGGCTGCGGCGAATGCCACTCGGGCGCGCACCAGCCATTCGCGGAACAGTGGGCCTCTTCGCGCCACGCGAACGCTCCGGGCACGCGCGGCACCAATGCCAGCTGCTGGTCGTGCCACGACGCGAAGAAGGTGCTCGAATCGTGGGGTGTGAACACCATCTTCACCGAGGCGTCGGACGCCAACGCGCACCTGCCCGTCACCTGCGTGGTGTGTCACGATCCGCATAACGCGAAGAACCCGAACCAGCTCAGGTTCCCGATCGATGTGCCGGACGTCGAGACGAACCTCTGCATGAAGTGCCACCACAAGAGGGCCGAGCCCGACGTCAACTCGAATCGCGGCCCCCATTCCCCGCAAGGGCCGATCCTCCTCGGTGAAGGCGGCTGGATTCCGCCCAACTTCCAGTACCCACCCAAGTCGCTGGTCGGCAGCCACGGATCAGACCAGAATCCGAAACTCTGCGCCACCTGCCACGTGGCGGCCTACGAGGTGCCTGACAAGTTGACCGGCCGGTTCAACTTCCGCGCCACGGGCCACAGCTTCCAGCCCATTCCGTGCGTGGACGCCAACGGCGTGCCGCTTCCGGATCCGGAGACACCGTGCGAAGACGCGGAGCGCTCGTTCAAGGCCTGCGTCCTCTGCCACTCGAGCGAGGCGGGCGCCCGTACGGCACGCGCCGTTGCCAAGGTTCGCCTGCAGGAACTGGCCGACGAGCTCGACGCGCTGCTGGATCAACTGGCCGGGACCAGTGCCTTCAACTACACGGATGGCATTACCAGCACGGCCGAGGGCTCGAGGTTCAACGAGGGCCTGGCTCGCGAGCGCGGCTCGGCCATTCACAATCCGTTCCTGGTGGAAGCGCTCCTGCGCGCCAGCATCAAGCAGGTCGAACTGGATTACGGCTTGTCGGCGCGGCCGGGCCTCTCCCTGAGACCCATGCTCCTGCCACCCCCACAGGTGAAGGCCAGATAGGCCAACGCCAGGATGGATCGTCGTGTGTCGAGCGAGCGGGAGCGCCCGGACCGGAAATGCACGGATGCAGGCCAGCGTGGTGCTCGTCGTCCTGGCGACGGCGGGCACCGCCTGGATGCCAGCCGGCCAGTCCCCCCTCCCTATCGCGACCACGCAGGAACTCGTGGCCCCACGAGCGGTCCAGGACACGGGCCGGCGTCCCTTCCAGCACAACATCCACGACGCCCTACCCTGTCGCGGATGCCATGGCTCCGGAGCCACGCATCGCGTAACGCTCGTTCGCACGGC
>DAIUET010000129.1:0-8947 GCA_036845045.1 Gemmatimonadaceae bacterium
GTGGACTGATTCAGATTCCGATTGCGTGTCTTCTCACCGTCATCGCCTGCCAGAACCGGCGTCCGGCGGATAACAACGACACCGCGCTGGTGCAGCAAAGCGCAGAACCGTCAACTCCGACCCCCGCATCGCCCAGTCCGGCGCCCGGGCCGGTTGACCCAACGGCCGGCCTGGCGAAGGGCAAGGAACCGGGGACGATACCTGCCACACCAACACCAGCGGTTACCTCTGAAAGCTCCATCGCGGCAATGCGGCAGCATCTTCAACGACTGGACACCGCCAGTGCCGCGGGCCTGCAACGCAGCATGCAACAGCACTCGAGAATGCTCGGCGACCTGCTGACGACGATGCGCGTTGAAGTTTCCGCGGCGACGTCTCCAGCGAAGGAGACCTGGCTGGCAGCGGCCGACACCGTCGAAGGCGATTTGAATCGACTCGCCCTGGCGCAGGGACAGGAGCTCACGACCGCGTTTCGCGCGCACAGGACCCGGGTGCTGCAACTGCTCGATGAATTTCGTGTGTTAGTGCCCGTCAAATCGATGTAGGGGGCCGTTCATCGGCGGTTGGATAGACGCGCGGTTGGACGAACTGCTGGAACGGCAAGTCATCGCGGATTCTGCGAATCGTCGCGGAGAACCTGAAGCAGGGCGCAATCATCTCCGCGATGATTCTCGATATCCGCCACAATGCTCCCCGGCAGTTGAATTCAACTGCATTTATCGATCGGCATCTTCCCCGGGCCCCATTAAGTAATGCCGGGCTGGGAGTTAGCATGTGCGTATGGACGCGCCTGTCCCGCCGCTCGACTCGTTCCATCCCATCGTCCGCGCGTGGTTCACCGAATCGCTCGGTGAACCGTCGGCGCCCCAGCGCGCGGGATGGCCCGCGATCGCCAGTGGAGATGACACCCTCATCCTGGCGCCCACAGGAACCGGGAAGACGCTGGCGGCCTTTCTCTATGAACTCAATGCGCTGATCACCGAGGGTCAGGCGAAACCGCTCGCCAACGCGGTCCACATCCTCTATGTGTCGCCGCTCAAGGCCCTCAGCAACGACATCCAGCGCAACCTCGAGCAGCCGCTGCGTGACCTGAAGGCGCGGTTCGAAGCCGCCGGCGAAGACTTCCCGGAGATCCGGGTGGCGGTGCGTACTGGCGACACCAGTTCCTCGGCCAGGGCGCGGATGCTGCGCAAGACACCGCACATCCTGATCACCACGCCGGAATCGCTGCACATCCTGCTCACCAGCGTCCGCGGACGCACGATGTTCAGCGCGCTCCGGGCGGTGATCGTCGACGAGATTCACGCCGTCGCCGGAACGAAGCGCGGCGCCCACCTCGCCCTCACGCTCGAACGTCTGAGCATGGTGGCGCCCGCCCCACCGCAGCGCATCGGTCTCTCGGCGACGCAGCGTCCGCTGGACGAGATCGGCCGGTTCCTGGGCGGATGCCACGCGCCGCTGCCTGACGAGAAGCCGCGCTTCCGCCCCGTGACGGTCGTCGACTGCGGGCTGGTGAAACAGATGGAGGTATCGGCCGTGTCGCCGGTCGAAGACCTCGCGCACGTCGACGGCACCATCTGGACGTCCGTCGCTCCACTGGTGCTGGAGCGGATCCGGCGCGCGCGAACGACGCTCGTCTTCGTCAACAACCGGGGACAGGCCGAGAAGATGGCGGCGCGGGTGAACACTCTCGCCGGGAGCGAGATCGCGCTGCCGTACCACGGGTCGCTCTCGCGGGAACGTCGTCACCTGCTCGAGGGACAACTCAAGGCGGGCGAGCTGCGCGCGCTCGTCTCGACGAGTTCCCTCGAGCTGGGCATCGACATCGGGTCGGTGGACCAGGTGGTGCAGCTCCAGAGTCCCAAGCGCGTGTCGTCGGCGCTGCAGCGCGTCGGCCGCGCGGGCCACTCGCTCGACGCGGTGAGCCGGGGAATCTTCATCCCTACCTTCCGTGACGACGCGCTGGAGCAGCTGGCGATCCTCGAAGCGATGCGATCGGGAGACGTCGAACCCACGCACGTCGTGCAGAACTCGCTCGACGTGCTGGCGCAGCTCATCGTCGCCATGGTTGCCTCGGACGAGCCGGAGTGGACTGCCAATGCACTGTATGACTTCGTGCGACGCGCCTATCCGTGGCATGCGCTCTCACGTTCGGCGTTCGACGAGACCGTGGCGATGCTGGCCGGCAAGTATCCGGCCGACGTCGCCGGTGAGCTCGACGCGCGCGTGCACTGGGACCGCGTCTCCGACACGCTGACACCGGTCCGGGGCGCGCGCCTCATCGCGACGATTTCTGGCGGAACCATTCCCGACCGCGGGCTCTACACGGTCAACCTGCCAGACAAGACGCGGCTCGGTGAGCTGGACGAGGAGTTCGTGCATGAGTCACGTGTCGGCGACGCGTTCCAGCTTGGCTCCTCGACGTGGCGCATCCGATCGATCGAACACGATCGCGTCGTCGTGGTGCCCGCTCCCGGCGCGCCGGCGCGAATGCCCTTCTGGCACGGTGAGTTCATGGCTCGCTCCTACCACCTCAGTGAGCGAGTGGGCGTCCTGCGGCGGCGCCTCGAGGCCGCCAGCAGCGACGCGGACATCCTGAAGCTCGAGCAGGACTACCACGCTGACGAGGCGACCGTCCGCTCACTGGTCGGCTACGTGCAGGAGCAGCGCGCCATCACCGGCATTGTGCCTGACGAAAGGCAGCTGGTCCTCGAGCACTTCCGCGACGAAGTGGGCGGCGTGCGCGTCGTGCTCCACGCGCCGTTCGGTGGACGCGTGAACGCCCCATGGGGCATGGCGCTTGGCCGGCGCATGCGCGAACGGCTCGGCGTGGACGTGCAGGTGCAGACCACGGACGACGGGCTGATGCTGCGCTTGCCTGATATGGGCACCGAGACCCTTCCTATAGATGCGATCCGGAGCCTGACCGCCGCCGAAGCAGAACGGCTCGTGCTGGAGGAGGTGAGCGCGTCGTCGCTGTTTGGTGCGCGGTTCCGGATGAACGCTGCCCGGGCGTTGCTGCTGCCGCGCGGAAACCCGCGCCGGCGGATGCCCCTATGGCTCCAGCGCCTCAAGGCGGCCGACCTGCTCCAGGCGGTACGCGAGTTTCCGTCGTTCCCCATCGTGGTCGAGACGTACCGCGACGTACTGCAGGACGCCTTCGACCTCGACGGATTGCGGGACGTGCTGGGACGCCTGGCCTCGGGCGCGTTAGGCATCCGGCAGGCGCCGACGGAGATCCCGTCGCCGTTCGCGCGGTCGCTGCAGTTCGGCTTCGTGATGGACTGGATGTACGGCGACGACACGCCGCGCGCCGAGGCTCGCGCGGCGCTGCTGTCGCTCGACCGGGCGCTCCTCGACGAGCTGATGGGCGGTCAGGGCGCTGATGAAAGCACGCTCGCCGTCCTGTCAGAAGTGCTCGATCGGCGGCGCGGAACAGCCGCCGGCTGGCAGGCGAGGGACGCCGATGAGCTGGCAGTGCTCATCGATCGGGCCGGCGATGTCACGCGGGAGGAACTCCAGGCGCGCGTGGCGCCCGCCACCGAGTGGCGGCGCGGGGATCCGATCGACACGCTGCTCGAGGCCGGCCGCCTCGTCGCGGTCGATCTCCGGCCGGGCGGCCGCCGCTTCCTGCTGGCCGACGCCTGGCCTCGTTATGCAGCGGCATTCGGTGACTCGGTTGAGACCATCTTTGCGGGCCGCGGACTCGAACCGCGGGCCGTCGTTGACGCGATCCCCGAGCCGCTGCGGCAGGTGGTCCTGACGCCATCGGCGGCCCGCCGCGAAATCCTGTCGCGGTTCCTGGCGCTCGCCGGACCGGTGTCGCTCGCCGATATCTCGGCTCGTTATGCGTTCGAGACCGACTGGCTGCAGCGGCGGCTGGACGAATGGGAACGCGCCCGCGTCCTGGTGCGTGGGGCGTTCGGTCCGGAGCGTGACGTGGTGCGCTGGACGGCCCGGCGTCCACTGGAACGTGCCCGGCGACTGGAGCTGGCCCGGGCGCGGAAGCAGATCGCGGCGGTCCCGGTCGCGGTATTTGCCCGCTTCATGCAGCGGTGGCAGCACCTGACGCCCGACGCGCGCCTCAGCGGTGCGGAGGGAACGGCCGCGGCACTGACGCAGCTCCACGGCCTGGCGCGGCCCGCCGGTGCCTGGGAACGGGACTACCTCCCGGCGCGGGTCGAGGCCTACGAACCGCTTTCGCTCAGCGCCCTGGCGGCGAGCGGCCGGCTGGTGTGGGCCGCCGAGCCGGCGGGGCAGCGCTCGACCTCCGCGCGCGTTGCGGTTGCCGGCGCGCCGGCGCCGGCGGTCGGCCGGATCCGGTTCTTCGAGCGCGGCACCGGACGACTCTGGCTGTCACCGCCTGATGAGACGTCCCCTGGCGACGCCGCGCGGCAGGTTCTCGAGGCGCTGCGCCGACTGGGTGCCTCATTCACCAGCGACCTCGCCGCGGCGACCTCGTTAGGCCCACAGCGGCTGCGTGACGCGCTGCGGGAACTGGTCGGCGCCGGGCTGGTCACGAACGACACCGTGGACGCGCTGCGGGACGTCATCCGGCACCGGCCGGTCTTTCCGGCGCGCCGTGCGGACGAGCCCGATCCCACGCGCTGGCTGCCGGCCGACTTCACGCCGTCTCCCAACCGGCCCGTGGTGCAACGGCGTCCCAACGTGCGCCGGCTGGCGCGGTGGAAACGCCCCGACCGCCCGGGGGCTTCATCGTGGGGCGGCCGCTGGTCCCTGGTTCACACGCCGGGCTCGTTAGGTCCGGAGCCCGATGATCCGCAGGAGCTGGCCGAAGCGGTGGCCAGGCAGTGGCTCGCGCGCTACGGCGTCGTGTCCCGGGACTGGTGGCGGCGGGAACGGCCCGCGGTGTCGTGGCGGGACATCTATCACGAGCTCAAGCGACTGGAGTTCCGCGGCGACGTGCAGCGGGGGTACTTCGTGTCGGGGCTCGCGGGCGCCCAGTTCGCGCTGCCCGACGCGGTCGAAATGCTGCGCGCGCCGCCGCCCGGGACCGCCGAAGAGCCGGTCGTGATGGTCAGCTCCGATCCGGCGAACGTCTACGCACTCCCGCTGCAGGGTATCGAGGTCGATGCGCTGGCGCGCCCGCGTGGCACGGGCGCGTACCTCGTCACGATCGCCGGGACCGTCATCGTTGCCGCCGAAAGCCGTGGCCGCCGAATTTCGATCCGGCCGGACGCCGCCAGCGACGATGTCCGGAACGCCCTCGCCGCCCTGGTGTCGCGCGTCACCACACCTGGAGGTCCCGGACGGCGTGAGGACGTCATTGTCGAATCGGTCGACGGTGAACCGGCCGGAAGCTCCCCCTGGGCGCAGCCACTGCTGGACGCCGGCTTCCGCCGCGAGGGCCTGGCACTCCGCTACTATTCGGCCATTCGTTAGGCGCGATCAGCTCCAGCCTCGGGTTACGGGCAACCCGGGATCGACACCTGCTCGTCACGATTGAGCCTGTAGGGTCCCAGCCCGATGGAGGACGGCTCGATCGTCAGGTTCAATACGTCGCCGCTGAGGCGGCCGGTCGCCTTGACGAAGCGGGACTCGGTACCGCCCGCGCCCCCCTGATGGTTCACCGTTCCCACCGCGGTGAATTCCCGGCCGTCCACCTGCACGGGAATCGTGAGGTCGCCGGCCCAGCACGAGGTTTCGAGGCGGGACTGCGTAGCGGACAGCGTGAGGCGGACGCCCTCGTCGCCCCAGACGCCGTAGAAGTCCTCGGGACTCAGGCTGTCCGAGCACGCGCCTGACGCTCCGATGAAGACCAGCGCCACCAGCCACCTTCGGACCGTTACCATGACCAGGTGACCGAGCCGGAGTCGCGGACGTTCAGGCGGAGGGTGCCCGTTGTCGTCTGGTACGCCGCATTGTACGCCACCCTGAGTGGCGTGAGGTCGAACCGGAGCGTGCGCGAAACCAGTGCCTTGCAATTATCCCCCCGGGCATCGTGCGAAAGCTTCAGGCCGACCTGGACAGGATTCGATTCCATCCAGGCCCCGTCAGAGAGCAACAGGAACGTGTGGTCGCGGCAGCCGCCTCCGAAGGAGACCTCGAACTCGAGCGAATCACCACGCACGGCGGCGTTGTGAATCGTCACCGGATCGGTGGGCCACTGCGGATCGTCGGTGTCCGACGCAATGATGACCTGGCCCGCCCATGACTGGGTCGCCGACCAGTAACCGTTAGGCAGCCCGGGGTCGATCGTGTTTGAGCAGCCGGTGGCAACGATGGCTGCCAGCAGCAGCGTGACGGTACGCCGGAGACAGTGATGCGTTTTCATACTCGAATGGACACGTACTGACTACCAGGCCCCGAAGCAAGCGTCCCCAGTCCGGGATTGCCGCGGGACGGACGGGACGCGTGTCGGTTCGTCACCGCCATGCCGTAGTACCACGGGAGCAGGGAGTAGTTCACCGACGGCGCTGGCCTCGCGCGGACAGCCGCCAGTATTCGCCGCCGCCTGGCGCTACCTGCTTGGCCGGCCCTGACGCCCCCTACCTAACGCGTCGCCGCGACGATGACCTGCTGGAACAGCTCGAACGGGATGGCGCCGGGGACGATGCGTCCGTTCACGAAGAACGTGGGCGTGCCCCGGAACCCGAGCTGCTGCGCGATGGCGTCGTGGCGCATGATCCGCCGCTTGATCTCCGGGTTCATGACGCAGCGGCCGAAAGCCGCGCGATCGAGGTTGAGCTGGGCCGCGTATTTCGCGACGAGCGACCGGATGTCGGTGGAGGCCATCCACTCCCTGCGCTTCAGGTACAAGAGGTCATGCATCTTCCAGAACGACCCCTGCTCGGCGGCACACTCCGACGCCTCGGCCACTTCGCGGGAGTTCCGGAACATTCCCGTCACGAAGGGAATCATCTTCCACCGAACGATCCCGGTCTTGATGTACGCGGAATCGATCTTCGGGTAGGTCTCGACGTTGAACTTCGCGCAGTAGCTGCATCCGAAATCGCCGAACTCGACGATGAACACGCGCGCAGCGGCGAAGCCAACGTCGTGACCGATGCCCGCGAGCGAAACTCCTCCGCCGCCGCTGCGTTGAGCTTCAGCGCGGCCAGCCAGGATCAGCCCGAGGGCGATTGCGAGAACGCTTCGGATTTTCGGCACGCTGGAGATTATCGGCTGGGCGTCCTCTGTGAACCTCTGTGTCCGCTGTGGTTCAATGCGGTTTCAGGGCTTCGAAAAAGACTGGAACCGGGGGACCCAGGGGCGCGCTGAGGAGTCGTCCGACGAGCAAAGTCCTAACACGCTGGGGTGTCTCTACTTACGGCATTCCGTCGTGAGTACGTTCGTGTGGTCGATCAGTCGATGTGCCCCCAACGGTTTCATCCAAAGCCGTGTCGAACAAACCGAATGACATGACACACGCCGCACTGGCAGCCGAGGCCTCGACTGTTCCTGACGAGCGTTTCCTGATCGCCCGCGCCCAGCAGGGAGACCGGGACGCCGCCCGGGGCTTGTACGACGCCCATTCGCGACGTGTTCACCGCCTGGTCTTCCGGCTGTGCGGTGGAGACGAGGAGATGGCCCGGGATCTCACGCAGGACACGTTCATCCGGGTCTTCGACAAGTTGTCGTCGTTCCGTGGCGAGTCAGCGTTCGCCACGTGGGTGCACCGGATTGCCGTCACCGTCACGCTGAACGGGCTCCGCAAGGAGCGGCGGCTCAAGCGGGGCGCGGACGATCTCGATGTCGCCAACGACCTGCCAGCGCCGTCGGACAACGTGGACCCCGATCTCCGGGCGCGGTTGCGCGCGGCGATCGAGGCCCTGCCGCCGGGAAGCCGTGCGTCAGTGATCCTGCACGACATCGAGGGCTACACCCACGCGGAAATCGGCGCGATGCTGGGCATCGCCGAAGGAACGAGCAAGGCCCGGCTGTTCGATGCACGCAGCCGGCTGAGAAAAGCACTATCAGCGTATGCGAAGTAGGGACGAGGGACTAGGGACTAGGAGCTCGGACCATTTGTCTGGAGAGAAAGCGATGACCGAAGACCGACTGAACGAACTGCTGGACGACGCGCGGCGCACCTGGCCGATGCCGCCCGAGCCCGACTATCAGGCGATGTGGGCGCGGATCGAGCAGGAGGCGTTCGACGGCGTCCGCCACGAGAAGCGCACACCGTCGTGGCGCATGTTTTCGTTAGGCCTCGCGGCCGCGCTCATGTTCGGAATCGGCCTGGGCCGGTTCTCCACGAACAACGCGGCGCCGGCTGCGTCCCTCTCCCCGGACGTCGCCACCGAGACGGCGACACCCGCGTCGAGCGCGTACGACAAGGTCGCGTCCGAGCTGCTGGGTCGCACGGTCGTCCTCCTCACGTCACTGCCCGCCGAGGCGCGCAACTCGTCAGGCGAACGTTTTTCCAACCAGGCCACTGAACTTCTCACCAGCACGCGGCTCCTCCTCGATTCCCCGGCTGCGTCGGATCCCCGTTTCAAGGACCTGCTCGAGGACCTCGAGCTCGTTCTCGCCCAGATCGCGATGCTCCAGAACGGACGCACGCGCCAGGAAATCGACCTCATCACGGACGCCCTCGAAGAGCGCGACGTCGTGCCGCGGATCCGCTCCGCGGTCGCTCGCCTCTCGGCGGACGATTGACATCAAGGAGACCAGGGTCATGAAGATCACGTGGACCATCGTCGCGCTCGCAGGCAGCGTCACGCTGGTCAATGCACAGCAGAGCCCACGCCGGCCACCCACTCCCGCGACCCCAGCGCCGGCACCGAAGGCGCGGGCCCCGGAGCCGGTGTCGCCGGCCGGCCAGATGCTTCCCGGCGTCGACTGGTTGCTCGACATGCCGTCGGCGATGGCGCCTCTCGCGCCCGGACAGTCGCCGCTCACGCCGCTGCCACCGCTCTCGCCGCTGCCATCGCTCGACCTCTTCGAGTCGCTGGCCCCGATGGCGCCGCCGGGGCAGTCAATG
>DAIUET010000130.1:0-8938 GCA_036845045.1 Gemmatimonadaceae bacterium
AAGCGGAGAACAAGCGCCGTAAGACGCTCATTCATGAGATCGATCGGAGGCTCAGATAGGGAATGGGGAATGAGGAATAGGAAATAGAGTGCGGCTTCTGTTCCCTGGCCTTGACCACTCTCCCTGCCGTGCCTCGGGGAAACAGGGCCAAGGCCTTGAACGCGACCTATTCCCCAATTCCCCATTCCCGATTCCCGCCTCACGGCCACGTGAAGCCGAGTCCGAACGCCACCTGGTTCAGACTGCCGCCGTCGTAATTGCTGGTGAGAATGTCGACGTAGGGCGTCAGGGCAAAGTTCCGGCCAACGCGGGCGTCGTAACCCAGGCCAAGGGTCAGACCGATACCCTCTTCCTCGATCGTGAGCGCGCCAAGTTCGAGTTCGACCGTGGCGAGCCCCAGCCCGCCCTTCAAGAAGAAGCCGCCCTGCGCGCTCGGATAGAACAACAGGACCGGTCCGATATTCGTCGCCGTGAGCGTGGCGTCATTCTCGGTCTTCGTCCAGCCGTTCACCTCACCGCCGATCAACAGGCGCTGACTCAGCGTCCCGCCGAGTCGGAGCTGAAAGTTCACGCCTGTCGTACGATCGTCGCAGTCGTCGCAGCTCATTGAGCCGGCGCCGAAGCCGAAGTTGATCCAGAACCCCTGACGCGTTTGCGGATTGCCCTGAGCCATCGCTGGAGCCGACAGCGCAGCGAGGAGCGGGAGGGCCAGCAGGATGTGGCGCATGAGACCTCGGGTTGGTGTGCGATTCGAACGGCTGAGCGAGCGCGCTCGGCCATTACGCTATGCGAGGCGATGTCAGCCATCAAGTCGTCAGGCAGATGTTTGCATGCATCACTTCGTCTGGACGACGTGTGAAGCCCCGGCAGCTCATCGGTAGCGGGCAACCTTCGATGAACGCGGGGTAAAGTGTTCCGATGGCGCGCACGTGGAGGCGCCGCGTTCACCTCACACGGAGTGGCAACGATGCTTACCATCGCAGTAGTCCTTCTCGTCTTGTGGCTGCTCGGACTGGTGTCGTCGTACACGATCGGTGGCCTGATCCACCTGCTGCTGGTTGCAGCGATCGTGATCTTCCTGGTCCGCGCTTTCCAGGGCCGGCGTCCGATAGTTTGACGCGGGCGTGGCTGGCGGCGCGCAGCGACCAACTTCGCTCCCGTCAGCCACGCTTCGTCGTCGGGGCACCGAACTCCTCGAGCAGTCGGAGGAGTGAACGCTCACAGTGATGAAGCCGGCCGCGTGACGTCGCCAGCTCGCTCACCGCGACCACTGGATGACTGATCACACGGCCGGCTTCGAATGCCCGGGTGACGCAAGGCGAGATATACGACGACCGGCACACGGCGGGTGTGTTTCCCAGCGTCTCAGCGGTCTCCTTCACGGCGGCGACGATCTTGCGCCTGATGACGGTTTCCGAGTCCCCCGGGTCGACGCCAATGCGCGCCAGCGCGCAGGCGCAGGTAATGGTACCGGCCCAGGTGCGAAAGTCCTTGGCGCTGAAGTTGCCGCCCATGGCTTCCTTGATGTAGGCATTGATGTGCTGACGGCGAACCTCCTTCCACTCGCCCGCCGCGTCCTGGAACGTGAAGACGCGCTTTCCGCCCGCCTTCAGCAGCGCGCGCGTGACGGTCGCAATGCGCCGGTCCTGGAATTCGTAGGCGTGGTCCTTCCCGCTCTTGCCGTTGAAGCGCAGGCGGACGGTCGTGCCCCGGACTTCGACATGGCGCGCGCGAAGCGTCGCAATCCCGAAGCTGCCATTCTCGCTGGCGTATTCCTCGCTCCCCGGCCGCAGAAAGCAGATCGACAGGATCCGCAGCATGCACGCCAGCACGCGCTCCCGCCCATGGTCCTGGCGGGAGAGGTCGCGCGAGACCCTGGCTCGCAGCTGGGGGAGCCGGCGTGTAAACGCGACCAGGCGCTGATACTTGCGGCGCTCCCGCCTGGCGACCGCGCGCTGATGGTAGAGGTACTGCCACCGTCCCGCCTTGTCCTGCCCGACCGCCTGGATCCACGCGGAGTCCGACAGGTCAATGGCAACGCTGCGCCACGCCGGCGGGATGCGCAGCGTGTGGATGCGCTCCAGCTGGCGTCGCCCGGGTTTTCCACCGCGGGCATAGCGATATCGAAAGCCGGACTTCATTCCGCCAAGGCGGAGGATGCCGTCCGACTGCAGGTCAGCAACGACGGTCATGGGACACCTCGCCGGTGCTACCCGATTCCGGGATGTTCGGGCCTAACGCTGAGGCGGCTGCATGCCTGATCGCCCGGACCCGTCTGCCTGGCGCGACGCCGTTACCCGCGGCGAGGCATCACTCGATGAGGCGGCACAGGCCGCCACAGGATGCCGTGCCTGTCGGCTGTGGGCACGCGGCACGCAAACCGTATTTGGTGAAGGCCCCGGCCCGACGGTTCGACTCGTCTTCATCGGGGAGCAGCCTGGGGATCGTGAGGACCTCGCCGGCCGACCGTTCGTCGGACCCGCTGGTCGCGTGCTGGACGCCGCCCTGGAGGCAGCCGAGATCGACCGCCGTACCGCATGGCTGACAAACGCCGTGAAGCACTTCAGCTGGGAGCAGCGTGGAAAGCGCCGGATTCACCAGAAGCCGAAGGCGGACGAGATCCGGGCCTGCCGTCCGTGGCTCGAAGCGGAGCTGGCAGCGCTCCGGCCGGAGCTCGTGGTCTGCCTGGGTGCGATCGCCGCGCAGACCGTGTTAGGCAGCACGTTCCGCGTGACGAAGAGTCGCGGCATCGTGCTTTCCTCACCGCTGGCGCCACGCGTCCTGGCCACCGTGCACCCGTCCTCCATCCTCCGGGCGCCTGACGCGGAGACCCGGCGGGCCGACATGGAGCGCTTCATCGCAGACCTCAAGGTCGCCGAGCGGATCCTCCGCGACGCGCCCGCGCGGCCGGACGCTCCCGCGCGCCGTCCGGTCCGGTCGGGAACCCGCCGCAAAACGGTCCGACCGCGCAGACGGACCGCCTGACCGCGATCGGGATGCGGGTGGTAATTTCCGGCCATGGACAAACCGATCCGGAGCCTGCATCACGTCACCGCGACGGTGCGTGACGCCCAGGACGACCTCGATTTCTACACCGGCCTGCTGGGACAGCGGTTGGTGAAGAAGACGGTCAACTTCGACAATACGCGGGTCTATCACTTCTACTACGGCGACGAGAAGGGCACGCCGGGAACGATCATGACCACGTTCCCGTACGGCCAGTTCGGTGTCAGGCAGGGAACGCACGGGACGGGGCAGATCACGGTCACGGCCTTCTCCATTCCCGAGGGCTCGCTCGAATTCTGGAGTGAGCGCCTGTCCCATGCGGGGGTGGATTTCACCGTCGAGGATTCCGGCTTCGGCGAGCAGTCGCTGCGATTCACCGATCCGTCCGGACTCACGATCCGGCTGGTGGAGGCCCGCGCCGATGCGAGAACCCCGTGGCGCAAGCCGGATATCGACGAATCGCGCGCCGTCCGCGGCATCCATAGTGTCACGCTCACGGTTCCCGACCCGAAGCAGACACTCGCTTTCATGAACGACATGATGGACACGGCCGTGGTCAGCGAATCGGAACGCGGCATGCGCGTGGCCGTGAATGGCGACGCCCCCGGGCGCCTGGTGGACATCCGCCCGGCCAGTGACACGTTCGGCGTGAATGGCATCGGCACGGTCCACCACGTGGCGTTCGCGGTGGATGACCCCGATCAGCAGCTCGCATTGCGCGCGGAATTGCTGCGCCGTGGCGTGCAGGTAACGGAGGTGATGGACCGGCAGTACTTCCGGTCCATCTACTTCCGGGAACCGGGCGGCGTGTTGTTCGAGGTGGCCACGATACCGCCCGGCTTTACGGCCGACGAATCGGTGTCCGAACTCGGGACATCGCTCAAGCTGCCGCCGTGGGAGGAGCCCAAGCGCCGGGTCATCGAGTCGGGACTGCCGGCGGTCAGGCCCTCCTGATGGCCGCGCTTCCTCCGCATGGCGGCCAGCCGGTGATGCGCGCCGGCGCCCCACTCGAACGGGCCCGCGCGGTGGCCATCATGGTGCACGGCCGTGGCGCGGGACCCGCCAACATCCTGGATCTCATCCCCGCGATCGGGCATCCGGACGTCGCGTACCTTGCACCGGCCGCGAGCGCCGGGACCTGGTACCCGAAGAGCTTCATGGCGCCGACGGCGGACAATGAACCCGGGATCTCGTCAGGCATTTCGGTCGTGCACGCGCTGATCGACGAGGTCATGGCCGCCGGCATTTCGCCGGGGCGCATCATGCTCCTTGGTTTCTCCCAGGGCGCCTGCCTCACGAGTACCGCCGCGCATCGCCGGCCGGACCGGTATGGCGGGGTGGTACTCTTTTCGGGGGGCCTGATCGGCCCACCCGGAACGAAATGGGACATCGGGGGCAGCTTCCGCTCCACGCCGGTGTTCTTCGGGTGCAGCGACATCGATGCCCACGTCCCCGAGTCCCGTGTCCGCGAAAGCGCCGCGGTGTTCGAGCGGATGGGGGCCGACGTGACGACGCGGATCTATCCGGGGATGGGTCACCTGGTCAACGACGACGAGGCGGATTTCGCCCGCGACCTGCTGGCGCAACTCACGGCATGAGCTTCGCGTACGAGACGCACGCGGTCCGGGTCATATTCGGGCCGGGATCGATGGCGGAGTTGCCTGGAGAGCTCGACCGCTGCGGCCTGCGGCGGACGCTGCTGCTCGTCACGCCTGGTCGCGTGGCGCAGCGCGAGCGGATCGAGGATGCGTTAGGCGGACGCCGGGCCGGCACGTACGCCGGCGCGAGGCTGCATGTCCCCCTCGAGGTCGTGGCGGACGCCATGGAGGCGGTCCATCGACTCCAGCCCGAATCGCTGCTCGCATTCGGTGGCGGATCGGCCATCGGGTTGGGAAAGGCCCTCGCCCACCAGACGACGCTGCCGCTCGCCGCCGTGGCGACGACGTATTCCGGATCGGAAATGACCGCCGTCTGGGGTCACAGCGACGGGACGATGAAGCGGACGTTCCGGGACGCAGCGGTTGCGCCGCGGCTGGTGCTGTACGATCCCGAGCTTACCTACGGGCTACCGGCCGGCGTCAGTGCGGCGAGCGGGATGAACGCGATCGCCCACTGTGTGGAGGCGGAGTATGCCCCGGAACGGAGCCCGGTGACCTCCTGGTTCGCCCTCGAAGGACTGCGCCGGCTGGCGGCGAGCCTCCCCGTCGTCGTCGAATCGCCTGACGATGCCGCCGCCCGTTCCGACGCGTTGTTCGGCGCGCACCTGGCCGGCCGGGCCCTCGACATGACGTCGATGGGGCTTGAGCACAAGCTGGCGCACGTGCTGGGCGGCCGCTTCGGGTTGAACCACGCCGAGGCCCACGCCGCCATTGTCCCGTGGGTGGCGGCATGGAATGCGCCGGCGGCGCCGGACGCGATGGGCCGCATGGCATTGGCGTTAGGCACCGGGGATGCCGCCCGCGCACTCGTCGAGCTGTCCCGCCGGCTCGGGATCCGGCCGTTGCGGGAACTGGGCTTTTCCGCGGACGGGATTCCGGACGCCGCCGCGTCCATCGCGGCCCTGTCGTTCCCGAATCCGCGACCGGTCGATGCGGACGGCGTGCGATGGATCCTGGAGAACGCGCTCTGAGTCTTTTCGCTGCCAGCAGCCGCGTTACTGGATGACCATCACCCGCGGGGTGCGCTCCCAATGGCTTTACCTCGCTGGTGACGTGGACCTAGGTTACGCACAGTCAGACTCGCGAGGAGCCCTCATGGATCGACGCGAGGCCGTTCGCCTCCTCGGCGCCTTCGCCGCCGTGCCATTCCTGCCCGGATCAGCGGACGCCTCGGTGCTCGCCCGGCGGGTGCATGGCGCCATTCAGGGTGGCGCCAGGTTCCGGACCTTCAACGCCGCGCAGCAGGAGCTCGTCAGCCGGCTGGTCGATGCGATCCTGCCGCAGACCGACACGCCGGGCGCGCTCGCCGTGCGCGTGCCCGAGTTCATCGATCATGTCGTCACCGACTGGGCCAGCGAGACGGAACGGCGCGCTCTGCTCGACGGGCTCGCCGACATCGACGCGCGGGTCCGGGCGCTGGGCGCGACGACGTTTACCGGACTCGCCCCAACTCGTCAGGCACAGCTGCTGCGAACGCTCGATGCCGAGCGCGCGGCGACGAGCGGGGCGGGCCATGCCTTCGGCCAGGTGAAGTCACTGGCCGTCTACGGATACTTCACGTCCGACGTCGTGCATCGCGACGTGCTGAAGACGCAGATGTTCTTCACCGCGTTCGACGGCTGCGCCCCGGCATGAACGTGCGACCAATGCAATCGACGTCGTTCGACGCCATCGTGGTCGGCTCCGGCATCACCGGCGGCTGGGCCGCGAAGGAGCTGAGCGAGAAGGGCCTCAACACCCTCTGCCTCGAGGCGGGGCGGCCGATCGAGCCCGCCACCGACTATGTGGAGCACGTGCCCGCGTACGAGATGCCGTACCGGGGGCTCGGAGATCGGAAGGCGCTCGAGCGACAACAGCCCATCCAGCGCACCTGCTACGCCTGCGACGAGTACTCGGGCAAGTTCTTCGTGAACGACCTCGAGAACCCGTACACGACGCCGGTCGACCAGCCGTTCAGCTGGATTCACGGCCGGCAGGTCTGGGGACGATCCATCGCCTGGGGGCGTCAATGCTACCGGTGGAGTGACCTGGATTTCGAGGCCAATGCGCGGGAAGGCGTCGGCGTCGACTGGCCCATCCGGTATCGGGACATCGCCCCGTGGTACGACTACGTCGAGCGCTTCATCGGGCTGCAGGGCAATCCCGAAAGCCTCTCGCACCTTCCGGATGGCCAGTTCCTCCCGCCGTTTCCGCTCAACTGCGCGGAGGAACGGTTGCGCGACTCGGTGCGCCAGCGATTTGGTGGTGAGCGGATGGTCACCAACGCGCGTGTCGCCATCCTCAGCCGGGCGCACAACGGTCGCCAGGCCTGTCACTTCTGCGGACCGTGTGAGCGGGGGTGCGCGACGTTCTCGTACTTCAACAGCGTCCACGTGACGCTGCCGGCGGCGCAGGCGACGGGGCGCTTCACGCTGCGCCCCTTCAGCGTCGTGCACAGCGTGTTGTTCGACCCGCAGACGCGGCGCGCGAGCGGCGTGCGGGTCATCGATGCGAACACGCGGCAGGTGATCGAGTATCGCGCGCGCGTGGTCTTCCTCTGCGCCTCGACATTGGAGTCGGCGCGCATCCTCATGAACTCGGCCACGACAGAGTTCCCTGATGGCCTGGCAAATTCGAGCGGAGCTCTGGGGCGTTACCTGATGGACCATATCATGGGCGGCGGAGCCAACGGTGTGGTGCCGTGGCTGGCGGACAGAAAGTCGATAGGCAATGCGCGCAGCGGCTTCTACATCCCGCGGTTCCGCAACGTCACGAGCCGGCATCCCGACTTCCAGCGCGGGTACGCGTTCCAGGGACGAGCCTGGCGACCGGGGTGGGATCGCGGCCGTAACGGCGAAGGCTTCGGCGCGGATTTCAAGGCGTCGCTCATTCGCGATCTCGGACCATGGAGGATTCGCGTGTACGGGTTCGGCGAGCACCTCCCGAGTGCCGCGAATCGGGCGTATCTGGACCCGAACGTGGTGGATGCCTGGGGGATACCGGCACTGCGGATCGAGTGCCGCTACGACGACAACGCAAAACGGATGCTGAAGGACATGGTCGTCACGGCCAGCGAGATGCTGGAGGCAGCCGGCGCGAGTGAAATCATTCCCATCGAGGAGAACAACCCGCCGGGCCTCGTCATCCATGAGATGGGCACCGCACGCATGGGTCGGGATCCGAAGACGTCCGTCCTGAACGGGTGGAACCAGTCGTGGGACGTGCCGAACCTGTTCGTCACCGATGGCGCGTGCATGACGTCGAACGCGAACCAGAACCCGTCGATCACCTACATGGCACTGACCGCTCGCGCCGCGAACCACGCCGTCGAGTTGTTGAAGCGGAACGAGCTCTGACAGGACGGGACGTCAGCTGATCCGTGCATGCGCACAGACGGTCATGGCGGACGGGGAGCATCCGGGAATCGCGGCACACGTCGAGCGCAGAAGTAACCCGACGGGTCGGGCAGGCGCCGCCCGAGAGAATCGACGGTCATTGCGATTCCACTGTGAGACGTCCACTCCCCTCCGAATTCCACGGGTGAGACCCACCGGACCTCGAGCGCCGTATCCCATCCGTCCATCGCGTCGATCGTGCCAATTCTCAACACCTTCCCGAGGAACATGATCGACCACCCGGGGTTGTCCGGTCCCGTCCAGTTGCGGTAGTGCACGTGACTCGTGTCCTGGGATCGCGCGGTTCCGCCCAGGTGCCGTTCACCGGGCTCGCGGCCGATCTGGCGGACATACTGGTAGCGGCGAAGTGAGTCGTTAGGCCAGAGAACGATGTCGTAGCCGATGCGACGGATGGCCGGGCCGGTCGTGTCGATCAGGACGAGATCATAGCTGCCGGCAAGGGCGGCGATCCTGGCCTGGTCAAAAACCGTTGCCCCGGACGGCGTCTCGGGCTGACAGGTGGATGCCTGCCCCTCGAGCCGAGTACCGGCGATGAGAACGAGGAGAAAGGGACGCCAGTGTCGCATTGGAACACGAATAATTGATCGTGGACGGCAACGCGAGTGAGCGACTCGTCCCTTCGGCCCCCGAGCGAGGTGGCGCCGGCAACGACACGCCGCGCGACGCCCGTTCCCTGGCCATCTTTCGGTCATGGCGTTCTCGGTGCCGGCCGGACTCCGCAAACGAATCACCATCGGGAACGTGGTGTTCACCGCGCTCGGGATTTTCGTCCTGGTGCGGATGGCGCCCCACCTCGGCGCGATCGTCGGAGTGCGGAGCGGTGAGGACATCGCTCCCACCTTTTCGGTCACGACGCTGGACGGCGCGGTGCTCGCATCG
>DAIUET010000131.1:0-8754 GCA_036845045.1 Gemmatimonadaceae bacterium
CGACTGCTGATCGTCTCTGCCCACAGGCGCTGAACGGCCCGGTCAAGCTCCAGTCCCGGAGGGAGTCCGGTCTGCGCCGCAACGATCGCGGTCACCCGGGAATCCATTCGATGGATTCGGGCCTTCTCGAAGATCACCAGCAGCTCATCCAGTCCCACCCGGCCCCTGATGCGCCGGTCGATCGCGAGACGGCCGGCCTCCGACAGCTCCTCGACCCCTGCGATGTCGTACAGCAACCGGCAACGGCCGGCGTCCCTAAAGACGCGGTCCTGCGAAAACGTAGGCCAGTCTCCGCGCGGATGGTTCTTCATCGTCGAAGGAGGGACGCCGGGCAGCGAGCGTGCCTTTTCGCCCCCAAGCGTTCCGCCCACATCCTGCACATACGCGACGCTTTCGGTGCAGACGCCGGTGTCCCGGTCCCACTTGCCGGGGCGACAGACCAGCTCGTTCTGGTAGGAGCTCGGGCTGTTGTACGCAACGATGTTGAGGGCCACAACCATGGCTTCGATTTCACTCTTTCGCTCCGGCGTCCCGGATGCCCGCAGGCCTTCCAGTTCGCCGAACGCAAAACCGTGACCGTACCCGCCACCCAGCCCCATCCAGCCACGCCGGCGGTCCACGTTGATCTGCTTCCCGTCGTAACGCCGCTCCACAGACGCGAACTGGAAGATGGTTGGCGCCGGCGCGGAGTCCGGCGTCAATTGGCCGAACGGGTCCGGCCCGCACCCGAAACACCGTACGCTCGCCGGCATGTAGACGCGATCGACTGGAATTCCGAGTGCCCAGAAGAGATGACTCACGACTGTCTCCGTGAACATCTCACGGAACCTGGGTTCGGGTTCGGTACCCAGGAAATACTTCACGCGGAGCTCGTCGCCCTTGAGCGGCTTCCCGTTCTCGCCCAGGACAGGCCGGTCCGACGGATCAAGAAGCACGTCGTCACTGTCGAACGCCACGGCCTCCCGAACCACCTCTCCATCCTCGTCGAAGAACCGGTTCGCGGAATCCGTGCGCAGGCAACGGAATTTGGGACTTCCGCCCTGGCCTTCCGGCCGCGGCACGAATCGGCAAAACACATCCTCATCCGCGCGGAACGGTCGCACACTTGGAGGTCCCGCCCTCAGGGCATCCAGCGACAGCTCCGGCAATGCCGGCTCGACGACTTCGGCCATCGCGACACAAGCGCGCCGGCTCTGTTCGGTGACCCGCACGGGCGCGTCGGCGCCGTCAACCGCTACGACACACGCCACCTCCGGCAACGGCTCCCGCGCCCATTGGACAGAATTGACAGGTAGGCAGGCGATGCCGCCGGCCCCGAGCAGAGCGAGACAGGACAATCGAACGAGAGACAAACGACACTCCATCGACGAGGGCAGGCGCCGGCAAGTCTGCACATCTGGAAGCGGCCACGAGTAGCCTCGAGAGCGTCGAGCCAGTTCCGCGTGCGGGCGTGCAGGATCGCACCATGATTGCCGAGGTGTCTGTTAGACGCCGTCGGACACGCTCTGTTCCTTGAGCGCGCTTCCACATGCTTCTGTCCGCCAGAGCGCGAGACCGGTACTTATCAGTGCGAACTGCTGAGGCCGAACGTCCGGCTCGCCTCCTCGTCGTAGTCGCGCAGCGCAGCGTCGCGGTCGGCTGGACCCCAGCCAAGCAAGGGCGCGACGAGTTCCGCGACCCCAGGCGCCAACGATCGCGCCTGGTCCCTGGTCTCGAACGCCACGTGCGTCCGGCGGATCAGCAGGTCGCCTAACGTCACTGCCATCTCGCTGGTCACGCCGTAGACCAACTCGGCGGCGATGACGGCGTGGGCAGGGGAGAGCCTCTCCCTGAGCGCGGGCCGGTCGTGACCGAGTGCCCACACGTCACGCCACCGTGAACCGTACGAAAGCACGAGCTGGTCCCGAACCGCCTCATCGGACACCGACTCCCCGGCGTCGCGCCTCAGTTCCTCGACCGTCCGGTCGCCGCCGGGAAGCGGCAGGATCGCGGTGCGTTCATTGGCCGCTTCGGGTCCCACAAATTGATCGACCACCTGTGACGCCATCTCACGGTAGGTCGTGAGCTTGCCGCCGGTGACGTGCAGGACGCCACGAGGCCCGCGCGCAATCGTGTGCTCCCGCGACGCCGACCCCAGGTCGCCGGTAGCGAGTTGTTGCGCGAGCGGACGAATGCCCGACCAGGCCGCGATGACGTCGCCCGGCGTGAGCATCGCGTCCGGGAAATAGGCGTTGGCTGCCGCCAGGAGATAGTCGATCTCTTGAGGGCTCGCCCGGGATTCCCGGTCGGTGGCTCCCGTCGGTGTCTCGGTGGTGCCCACGATGGTCTGGTCACCGGCAGGGAGGATAAAGAGCACGCGACCATCCGACGGGTGCAGCATCGTGATCGCGTCGCGGTTCCCTACGCGCAGGCGTGGCACCGCGATGTGCGCGCCTCTCGATCCGGCAACCGTATGGTGCTCGAGACGCCCTTCGAGCGCACGAACATCATCCGACCAGGGGCCGGTCGCGTTGACGACGGTCGCGGCTCGGACCGTGAAGCGGTCGTCGGCGATGCGATCGTGCACGCGCAGGCCGCGCAGGCGCCCGCCCGCGAACTCGAATCCGGTCACCGCGGCGTGGTTCAGCACCGCGGCACCCGATTCCACCGCGGACACAGCGTTGGCAAGTGTGAGGCGAGCGTCATCTGTCGATGCGTCGTAATACCGCGCACCGCCAACCAGCCCGTCCGTCCGCAAGCGCGGTTCGCGTTCCAGCAACGCATCCCGCGAGAGGCGGTCGTGACGCTCCACGTTCCTGAACATCGACAGCACGTCGTACAGGCCAAGCCCCAGCGACAGGCGCGACCGCGACACCCGTGCGCCACGATACACGGGCCAGGTGAAGGCGAGCGGCCGTACGAGATGTGGCGCGATGCGCAGCAGGGTCCGTCGCTCGCGACTCGACTCGAAGACCAGGCGGAGGTGACCGTGCTCGAGGTACCGCACACCGCCGTGCACCAGACGCGATGACCGGCTGGACGTTCCGCTGGCAAAGTCCCGCGCCTCGAGCAGCGCGACGCGCAATCCCCGGAGTGCCGCGTCACGGGCGATGCCGGCGCCGGTGATTCCACCACCGATGACTGCCACATCGAAAGCCTCGAGTCGCAGCCGCCGCCGGACACGCTCGCGCCAGCCCGTGCCCTCAGCCACGGAGCGCGTGACGGCTTCCGCTGGGGCGCCTCGGGAAGTGAAGTTCGGGCATGACCTCGCGCAGTGCGATGGACCGGAAGAAGTGGGAGGAACTCTATGCGTCGGGGGCCCGCCCCGACAGGCCGCCGTCCAGCTGGGTGGTGGACACTCTGGCGACGCTGCCTAACGACATCAGGCTGCTGGACGTGGCCGGCGGCACCGGGCGGCACGCCGGCCCGGCGGCCCGGCCTGGCCGCGTCGTCGTCCTCGCCGACATCGCGCTGGAAGCGGTCACCCGGGCGCGCGCGGTGAACGGCGTGCTACACGGCGTCGTTGCGGATGCGCCGAACCTTCCCTTTCGCGCCGGCTCGTTCAACGGCGTCCTGGTCACGAACTTCCTGGACCGGTCGATCTTTCCGGATCTCGTCTCCCTGCTCGCGCCCGGCGGTTACCTCGTGTACGAGACGTACACGGTCGCGCACGAGGAGCTGGTCAGGCGCGGCCTCGCCCGCGGTCCGCAATCGCCGGACTACCTCCTGCAGCCAGGTGAGTTGCCGGTGCTCGCGCGGCCATTGCGCACTATCGAGTATATGGAAGTGGACGTCGAGGACGCCGCGGGTCGCCGGTGTTGTGCTCGGTTGGTCGCGCAGCGCATCTAGCGCGAACGGATTGCCTCGATGGAATTGCCAGCCGATGCCCGGTACCTGCAGCCCGGATAGTTTTCCCGGATGACCCACGGCACCGGCCTCTCGGCCAACGGACGGCGTGTTGCGATCGTCGCCGGCATCCGCACCCCGTTCGCGCGTGCCGGCACGGTTCTCCGGACCCTCTCCGCGATCGAGCTCGGCCGCCTCTGTGTGGCGGAGCTGATCCAGCGCACGGGGATCGACGGCGGGGAGGTCGACCTGCTGGTGTTCGGAACCGTGGTCCCGTCGGTGCTGGCCCCGAACATCGCGCGCGAAGTTTCGCTGATCCCGCACCTGCCCAGGGGCGTGCAGTCCTGGAGCGTGTCACGCGCCTGCGCGTCCGCCAACCAGGCGATCACCGACGCCGCCGACCAGATCCTCCTCGGTCATGCCCAATGCGCGATTGCCGGCGGCGCCGAGTCATTGTCGGCGGTACCGATCCTGCACTCCCGCGGCTTCTCCGACGCGCTCGTCGCGGCGTCGAAAGCCAAGAGCCTCGGCGCCCGGGCGCAGGCGCTGTCGCGCATCCGTCCCCGCGACCTCGTCCCCATCACGCCGGCGATTGCCGAGCCGACGACGGGCGAAACGATGGGGCAGTCAGCGGAGAAGATGGCGAAGATCAACCACATCGCCCGCGAGGATCAGGACCAGTTCGCGTTGCGTTCGCATCGCCTTGCGCATGCCGGCACCACTGACGGGCGGCTTGCGGCCGAGATGATGCCGGTCTGGGCACCGCCGAAGTTCGAGCCACTGTCGGCCGACAATGGCATTCGTGAGGACACCACCATCGAGAAGCTTCGCGAGCTGAAGCCGGTGTTCGACCGGCGGTACGGCACGGTCACGGCGGGGAACTCATCGCCACTCACGGATGGTGCCGCCGCGGTGCTGCTGATGAGCGAAGAGAAGGCAAAGGCGATCGGCATGACGCCCATCGCGTACCTCCGCTCCTACGCCTACGCCGCGCTCGACCCGGGGGAGCAGCTC
Source organism: Gemmatimonadaceae bacterium (assembly GCA_036845045.1). GTDB lineage: Bacteria > Gemmatimonadota > Gemmatimonadetes > Gemmatimonadales > Gemmatimonadaceae > JABWBJ01. Next base: position 4,840 of record DAIUET010000131.1, read on the forward strand.
CTCATGGCGCCGGTGCTCGCCGCGCCGGTGGCGCTCGCGCGCGCGGGACTCACGCTGCCGGATATCGACCTGGTGGAAATGCACGAGGCATTCGCGGCGCAGGTGTTGTCGAACCTGCGCGGACTGGATTCGGACGAATGGGCGGCGCGCGCCGGCGTGCGTCAGCCGGTGGGTGAGGTGGACCGGGCGCGGCTCAACGTCATGGGGGGAAGCATCGCCATCGGCCACCCGTTCGGCGCCACGGGTGCGCGCATAACGATGACCCTGGCGAACGAGTTGGCGCGGCGAGGGGGTCAGTTCGGGTTGATGACGGTGTGTGCGGCTGGAGGATTGGGCTTCGCTATGGTAATCGAACGATGAACTGGACAGCGGAGGTGGGAGGTGGGACGTGGGAGAAACCCGATCCGAACGCCGATGAACATCTGTGGAAACCCGGTTTGGGGTCCTCCCACATCCCACATCTCACCTCCACCATCGAACGATGACGGCGCTTTCGTTGACTGTGGAAGATGGTGTAGCCGTTGTCGTATTCGACACACCCGGCGAGTCGCTCAACATCATTTCACGGAGCGTCAAGAATGAATTCATCGCGCTCTTCCAGCGGCTCGAATCCGATCCGTCCATCGCCGCGGCGGTTCTCATCAGTGGCAAGCCCGACTCGTTCATCGCCGGCGCGGACATCGAGGAATTCCTCGAATGGAAGACGGCGGCGCAGGCGGAGTCGGCGAGCCGCGAGGGGCACGCACTGCTCGACCGCCTCGAGGGACTCCGCACGCCGGTTGTCGCCGCCATTCATGGCGCCTGCCTCGGTGGCGGGCTCGAGGCATCCCTGGCCTGCGCCTGGCGCATTGCCACCGACCATCCGAAAACCGTGCTCGCCGTTCCCGAAGTGCAGATCGGGCTCTTTCCGGGAGCAGGGGGCACGCAACGGCTCCCCCGCACCGTTGGACTGCAGGCCGCGCTGGACATGATCCTCACCGGGAAGAACATCCGGGCGAGGAAAGCGCTGCAGATCGGGCTGGTGCATGAGCTCGTGCACCCGGCGATCCTCCGCGACGTGGCGGTGCAGCGCGCGCGCGAGCTGGCCGCCGGCACACGCAAGCGGAACGAGCGCAATCGTCCGGGCGGCATGAAGAACATGCTGCTCGACGACAACCCGGTCGGACGAGCGGTCGTTATGCGGCGAGCCCGCGAGGAAGTGCTGAAGAAGACGCGCGGCAATTACCCGGCGCCGCTGGCCGCGCTCGACGCCGTGGCCGCCTCGTTCCAGGGTCGCGAACACGGCTATCGCGAGGAGGCCCGACTCTTCGGCGAGATGGCCATGACCCCGGTCTGCCGCGAACTGATCTTCCTCTTCTTCGCCACGAGCGCCTTGAAGAAGGAAGACGTTCCGGGCGCTGCTCCCCCGGCGCCGGTCGACCGGATCGGCATCCTGGGCGCGGGATTCATGGGCGCAGGCATCGCATCCGTTGCGGTGCAGCACGGCACGATGGTCCGGCTCAAGGATGCGGACCTTCCACGGGTCGGGAAGGGAATCGCCGCGGTCCGCGAGGTGCTGAAGGAACGCCTGACGAGAAAACAGGTCACGCGCCAGGAAATGGCGGATCAGCTCTCGCTGGTCGGCGGCACCATCGACTACTCCGGTTTCGCGAACGCCGACCTGGTCATCGAAGCGGTGTTCGAGGACCTCAAGGTGAAGCACGCGGTGGTGCGCGAAGTCGAGGACGTCCTTCCCGAACACGCCATAGTCGCGTCGAACACGAGCACGATCCCGATCGCTCTCATCGCGCAGGCGTCGCGGCGCCCGGAACGCCTGCTGGGGATGCACTTCTTCTCGCCGGTGCATCGCATGCCGCTGCTGGAAGTGATTCCCACACCCCGCACGCTCGCGGACGTCACCAGCACCGCCGTCGGCTGGGGACGGAAGATCGGGAAGACGGTCATCGTCGTGAACGATGCCCCGGGGTTCTACGTCAACCGCATCCTGGCCCCATACCTCAACGAGGCGGGTGCGCTGCTGGACGCGGGGGCCTCGATCGAGGCCATTGACGACGCCATGGAGCAGTTCGGCTTTCCGGTCGGACCCCTCACGCTGCTGGATGAAGTCGGTCTCGACATCGCCGCCAAATCGGGAGCGATCCTTCATCACGCGTTCGGGGAGCGCATGGCGCCCTCACAGGCCATGCGGTCTGTGGTGAACGGCGGTCGCGTCGGGCGGAAGGGAAAGCTCGGCTTCTATCTGTATGACGGAGACGGCAAGAAGGGGGCAGCCGACAGCACGGTCTACTCACTCCTGTCGAACCCCGCGCGGTCATCGTTTACCGCCGAGGAAATCCAGCAGCGCTGCGCCCTCGCGCTGGTGAACGAGGCGGCGCGCACCCTGGAAGAGGGAATTGTCCGTTTGCCTCGCGACGGCGACATTGGCGCGGTGTTCGGTATCGGGTTTCCTCCATTTCGTGGAGGACCTTTCCGCTGGATCGATTCGGTGGGAGTGACGAAAGTTGTCGACACGCTGGAAGACCTCAGCGCGCGGTTTGCGCCGCGCTTCACCCCGTGCGACCTCCTCGTATCCATGGCTCGCCGCGGTGAGCGCTTTTATCCGGCCGAGGGCAAGCCGTTGTGACGACTCGACGTGAACGTACGGAAGTGTGACTTCGTGGGGGTCCTCGTTGTCAGGCCAGAAACGAGGCTCCCTGTTGCGCCGCCGGTGGGCATCTCGCCGCCCGGCAGGCGCTTCGTCATATTCAGGCGAGCCGGGCACCCAAGTACGGCTAACGTGCTGCTGCATAAGTACTTACACCAGACACCCGACGTCGATTTGCCCCAGAAACCTGAAAATCAGGTTGACGGATGACGCAATCCCGGGGTCTTCCTATTCAGAACGACAGTGATGCCGCAGTCGTGGCTCGTGTCCTGGCTGGAGATACCGGGGCCTATGCCGTGATCGTGGCGCGGTACCGGGCTCAGTACGGCCGCTATGCCGTGCGAATGCTCGGGAGCCGGGAGGATGCGGAGGAGGCGCTGCAGGATGCCTTCGTCCGCGCCTATCGATCGCTGGCCAAGTGTGATGAACCGGAGCGCTTTGCACCCTGGTTTTTCCGCATCCTGGCCAATCGCTGCCGGACAGCCGGGACGCGGCGGGGTCGCCGGGAGCGCACTTTCGTCAACGACGAAATCGCCCTCCTGAGTGCCTCGGAGGAGCACCCGGCGGAGCGCGCGGCATGGCGTGAAGAGCTGGACCGGGCCTTGCAACGCCTCGATGGTGATCAGCGGGAAGCGTTCCTGCTGAAGCATGTCGAAGAGCTGGGGTACGATGAGATGGCGGAGATCACCGGGGTCGGTGTGTCCGCGCTGAAAATGCGGGTCAAACGAGCGTGCGAGCGGCTGCGGGTGCTGCTCCGTGAGGTGCACGGTGACTGAACAGTCCAGGGATCCATTCATCGATCAGATCGCGGCCGAGTTGCGGCGCCCCGTGCGCCTCGACCCGCGGTTTGACGATCGCGTAATGGAAGCCCTGAACGCGCCCGACGTCATTCCGTTGCACCCGGCACGCCAGGTGCGGCGGCCGTGGATCGTCCGGCCGTGGATCCTTCGTGTGTCCCCAATCGGCGCCTTCGCCACCGCCGCGGCCCTGATCGGCGTCGTCGCCTTCGGCGCCTGGAAGTTCAGCGCCGTCGACCAGGTCCAGGTGGCGAGCGAGCAGGCTATCGGCAATCTCGTCCCGGTAGCAAACAGCGGCGAGGAGCCGCTGGTACGGCACCAGTTCACCTATTACCAGAAGGGCCTCGAGTCCATTTCGGTCGTTGGCGCGTTCAATGACTGGGATGAGGACTCCACCCTCATGACTGAAGTCTCTCCCGGCGTGTGGGCGGTGTCCGTTCACCTGCGCACGGGCGTCTATGAGGACAAGTTCAT
>DAIUET010000132.1:0-8708 GCA_036845045.1 Gemmatimonadaceae bacterium
CAGGCCCTGCGACGCCATCACGATGACATCGAAGCGGTCGCCGCGCTTACCCGCGCGGACGTCGTTAGGCCCAATGAGCGTGTACCGGAAGTCGAAAGTGTCGAAAAGCCACTCGGTCCACCCCTGGTCCATGTTCCCCGGCGCCGCCTTGTAGAGCGCGATCCGCGTGGGCACCGCGGCCGTCGTGATGTTGCGCGCCACGTTCATCCGTTCGCCGCTGACCCAGAGCTCCTTCGCCATGGCGTCCACGCGCTGGGCGTTTGCGCCGGAGAGCAGGTATCGGGCGCCGCGGGAGGCAGTTGCGGGTATGAACCGCACCGATGCGCCGCTGGCGACGGCACGGTTGATGAGCCGGAAGGCGTTGTTCTGCGCCGGATCGATCGCCAGTACGCTCCCCCGTCCCGTGATCGTCGCTGGTGGCGGGACGATGCCAGCGGCCGTGGCGTTCGTGGTGAAGGGGAACTGGTCGGACGCCCCCCAAGCTTCCGCCGCGCCCTGCACGGCGTTCAGTGCGGCACGGAACTCGGCCGAGAGGGGAGTCTTCACCTCCACGGCGTGCACGTGCATCTGGAACGGCAGGGTCCAGCCGGCGGCGTCGTACGGCAGGTCGTCTCCCATGTCCGGGTACTTCTGCGGCTCGAGCAGCTCCCGTACCAGCGGCGCGAACTCCTGGTCCAGCGGCACGACCCACGTACCGGCCGGGTAGATCATCCCGTCGTGTACGCCATCCGTCGCCAGCTGCATAACGCGGACGCCGAGGAAGGCGAGTCGGCGCAGCAGTTCGACCGGCGCGGCCGGATCGCGCTGCCGCTGCGGAACGATCCAGGCGTACGGGCCGGCAGCGCGATGCATGGCAATGGCGTCGCGTCCACTCTGGTACCGGTTGTACAGCAGCTCTTCACGGAACTTCGCCGCGTATCGCAGCGTCGCAATCGACGCCGTGACCATGTAGTCGACCTGGTCCTTCAGCGTCCAGCGCCCTTCCTTCCAGGGGCTGCTGTACATCGACGTGGGGATGAGCGCGCGATAGGCCTCCGGCAGCTGCTCCACCGTGGACGTGCGCGGGATGCCGCAATTGCCGCCCTGTGTCTCGGTCCACCAGGACGCGATGTGCTGGTACATCGGCATGTAGTCGATGTAGCCGGGATAGTACGCGTCGAACGTGGCGAGCATGTGCACCGCGCCTGGCTTCCCCTGCTGGTCCAGCTCCTGCGCGATCCGCGTGCCGATCGAGTTCACCGTGCGCGACATGATCGGTGGCGCGTAGAGCCCGATCGGATCGGCGAACGGCGGAATCCAGATGCGGGTGGGGAAGGGCGACGACTGGTGATGCACGTAGATGATCTGCGGCTCCCACTCGCGCCACGTGCGCGCCACCACCCGGGACTCGACCACGTTGAGCATGTAGCTGTCGCGATTGTTGTCGTGCCCGATGTACTTCTGGTACAGCTCCATCGGCCCCGGATTGCGGCCGGCCAGCGACTCGCGGCACCAGTTCACCACGATGTCCTGCCCATCGGGATTGATGCTCGGCCACAGGAAGAGGATCGTGTTGTCGAGGATCTCCTGCATCCCGGGTTCCGCGGCCCGTGACACGAGTTCATAGGCCAGCTGGGGAGTATGCTGCGCGCCGGCGATCTCGGACGCATGCAGGCCGCCGCTGATGTCGACGAGCGGGATCCCTTCGCGCGCCAGCTGGCGTGCGTCCGCGTCGCTCAGGCCTTCCGGGCGCGCCAGCCGCTGGTTGATCCGGCGCAGTTCATCGACGCGCGCCAGGTTCGCCGGCGACGAAATCAATGCCACCGTCCATGTCTTTCCGAACGATGTCTTGCCGACCTCCATGAGCCGCACGTACTGACTGGACTCGGCGAGCCGACGGAAGTACGCGATCGACTGGTCGTAGGTGGCGAGCTGCGAGTCCGCGCCCACGCTGAACCCGAATACCGTGGATGGCGCCGGAACCTGCTGGGCCGCCGCGACGAGCGGCTGTGACCCCAGAATGGCTGCTGTCAGCGAGAGCAAGGCGAACCGACGCATCACAATCTCCAGGAGTTGTCGAGCCGCGTAACGCTACCGATTTACACAGAGAAGAACAAACTGCCGGAGCAGCAACTCGCCGCAGATGTCGACGAATCAGCGCGGATCACTCGAAGAATCCGCATTCATTCGCCTGATCCGCGAAGACTCGCAGTTCCGGCAGTTGTTTTCCCGCGTTCATCACTGTGAAACGAACGACTTACGGCACGATCACGTTCCCCAGGTCGGTCAGCGCCTTTCGCAGCAATCCCACTTTGGGTTGATCGCAGGACGCGGCATCGGTCCCCAGTTGTGCCGCCAGCGCGTCCAGCGCCGAGGCTCGCTGTGGTCCACTGGTTCGTTCGGCTCGCGAGATCGATTGCCGCACGGCAGCAATCCTTTCCGCCGGCATGCACTTCGACCGTTCGAGCTGATCGACGTACGCTTTCGCCAGCGGGAAACTCGGCGGCCAGACGATCTTCGGCTGCCCCTGCGCATTGAGGTGCGTCCACTTCACGGTTTTGGCGGCGTCGATCTCGTTCTGCGTCAGGTGCTCGCTGGGAACGAGCTCGGCGACATCGAGGCCGCGGGCGATCTCGGAGCTGACGATCGCGCCGTTGTACCAGTAGGCCGACCACGACCCGCCACTGACCAGTCGCGTCGAATCCACCGGCCCGCGGTCGAACGACGCGATCTCCTTCGGGTTCGACGGGTCGGTCCAGTCGAAGACCGAGATGCCGCCCTGGTACCAGCCCTGGATCATGACGTCGCGGCCGGGGATGGGGATCAACGACCCGTTATGCGCGACGCAGTTCTCGAACGACGTCTGTGCCGCCGGCAGCTTGTAGTAGCTGCGGAATGTCATCTTCCGGTTCTCGATCGTGAAGATGGCGTTGGAGCCCCACTCCGGCTTGTCCGAGGCGCGGCAGCGCGGCTGGGAACCACCGCCCCATTCATCCGAGAAGAGGATCTTGGTGCCGTCATTATTGAAGGTGGCCGAGTGCCAGAACGCAAAGTTCGAATCCGAGACTGCGTCAATGCGCACGGGATTCAGCGGATCCTTGATATCGAGCAGGAAGCCGTGGCCCTGGCAGGCGCCGCCGGCGAGTCCCAACGCCGGATAGACCGTGATGTCGTGGCACTGCCGGGTTGACGCGATTGGGGAAACCCCAGGAACGATGGCGGGTCCCGTCGGGGCCATCGTGCGGTCGACAATCGACTGCAGGTTCGTGCGCAGGGTTGCGGTGTCGGCGGCGGTAGGCGTGCCCGTGCCGCCGCGCGCCCGCACGATGCTATCGAGCTGGGTGCGCACGAAATTGGCGCCTAACAGGATGTCCTGGCCGGTGACGGGACTCCGGGCGACGAATCCACCCGTCCGCCGCGCCGTTTCGAGTGCCCGGCGCGCGTTCGCAATATCCTCCTCCGCGGCGCCGTGGACCGCCGGGGCTTTGAGGCCCGTGAAGATGTTGGCCCGGTTCACGACTTCGGCGCGCTCGGGATTGGCCACCGGCACCTTGATGATCTCGATGCGCCACAGCGAGGAGTTCGGGTCGTCCGGTGCCGCGCGGTTGCAGCCGGGCAGTTCGTTAGGTGACCGGACGCTGGAGGATCCGGAAACGTAGATGTAGATGTTCTCGCGGTCGTTCGGATCCTCGAGCACCGTATGGGTGTGCGACCCCCGGCAGGTCTGCACGTTCTTGATGAGCCGGGGATTACGGATATCGCTGATGTCGAAGATGCGGACACCGCGCATCCGTTCCTGGCTCACGGTGTCCTGCACGCCGCCCGGCTTGCAGTCGACGCGTCCATTGGTGGCTTCCGCCGACATGAACAGCAGGTCCCGGTATACCGACACGTCATTCTGCGAAGCGGGGCAGGTGTACGCGGTCACCAGCACCGGCGATGCCGGGTTGCTGATGTCCCAGATGACCGGGCCGTTGTAATTCCCCTGAATGGCATAGTTGCCCGTGAACGCCAGGTCGGAGTTGGTGACTCCCAGGAATCCCGGTGGCGAGACGGCCTTGGCGACGACCTTCAGGTTGGAGATAGCCTCGCCCGGATCCATGAGGCCCGCCTTGAGCCCGACACGAGGATCGGGCCTCGATGCTTCCGGATCCGTCGTTGGCGGAACGTTCCGGGCGCACGCGCCCTGCGTCAGGAAAGCGGCAAGAACCGCGAGGGAGGGACGGCCGGAGAACCACATGGGAGTTGGGAAGTGAGGAATTGAAAACTGAGCAAGAGAGGGATGGCAACTTGGCAACTTGGCAACTTGGCAACTTGGCAACTTGGCAACTTGGCAACTACATCACAGTTCCAGCAGCATCTGCTGCATGCGGGCGATCTCCTCGGTCTGATCGATCTCCACCTCGTTCGCGAACTTGAACACCGTCTCATCCTGTCCGGCACCGTGCGAACTGAAGAGCGTGCGGACCATGGCGATCGCGCCGCGGTGGTGCTGGATCATGAACGTCAGGAAGAGCCGGTCGAACTCGACGCCGCGCGCGGCATCCAGCTGTTTCATCTGCTCCTCGCTCAGCATACCGGGCATGAGCATGACGTGCTCCATGTCACCCATCTTCATTTTCATTCCGGCGGGATCGGCTTCCGGCACGGGCTGAAGTCGGTCGCGCAGCCACGACTGCATGAGCTCGATCTCGTCCGCCTGACCGACCACGATGCGCTCCGCCATGCGGACCAGCGCAGCACTGGCGCCGTGCGTCGGTGCCCAGCTCGCCATCTTTATGGCTTGCGCATGATGGCTGATCATGCCGGACATGAAGTCGATATCCGCCCTGGTATACGGCAGCCGCATGCTGTCCGCCCGGGCCCGCGCGATAGCGGCCTCGGGACCCATGGCACCGGGATCCGAGCCAGACGTCGCCCTCGTCCCAGCGCTGGCACACGCGGCAGCGCCGAGCACAGCGATCATCCCCCGAAACCGTCGCATCAAATCTCCCAGTCAAAGTGGGGGTCTTCGTAAGAACTCATTGTGTCCCAACCAGGTCAACCGGCAAGGCCTCGGCTGGCGCATCATGCTCGTGTCCCGCTGCCCTCCCGCGCACCGCGCCGTCCGCGTGCCGACCCGATGCACTCCAAGCGAGACTGAACTACTCTTTCCGGGAGCGACCGTTTGCTGGTAAGAGACGGCCCGGGCCGGTACAATTCGGTCGACGTCTCACGGGGTTTGAGGGTGGGAGAAGATCTCCGCGCCCAACTCGAAGCCAGGCAAGGCCGCAGCTACCTGATTGAGCGCGAACTCGGCGGTGGCGGCATGTCGCGCGTCTTCCTGGCTACCGAGCGAGCGTTGGGACGACGCGTCGTCATCAAGGTCCTGGCGGGCGAACACCTGGCCGGTCCTTCGGCGCGAAGGTTCGAGCGGGAAATCCAGGTGGCGGCGTCGCTGCAACAGGCGAACATCGTGCCCGTGTTGAGTGCGGGCGACGTGGACGGGATGCCCTTCTATACGATGCCATTCGTGGAGGGCTTGTCGCTTCGCGACCGGCTGGTCCGCGATGGCCGACCGTCGCTCGGGGAGGCCGTGAGCATCCTCCGCGACGTGGCCCGCGCACTGGCGTACGCGCATGAGCATGGTTTCGTCCACCGGGACATCAAGCCCGAGAACGTGCTGCTCTCCGGCGATGCGGCGGTGGTGGCGGACTTCGGTATCGCCAAGGCAGTCCAGCGCGCGCGCCTCTCGACGACGGCACCGTCGGACACGGCAGCGTCGACGACGCTCACGGCCGATGGATTGTCGTTAGGCACTCCGGCATACATGGCGCCCGAGCAGATTGCGTCCGACCCGGCCGTTGACCATCGGGCGGACCTTTACTCGTACGGGTGCCTTGCCTATGAGCTGCTCACGGGTAACGCGCCGTTCGCCGGCCGCCCAGCCCACGCCCAGCTCGCGGCCCACCTCGGCGACGTCCCCGTTCCCGTTGGCGAGCTGAATCCCGATACACCATCGATCCTCGCCCGTGTCGTGACGCGTTGTCTCGAGAAGGATCCGTCGAGGCGCCCATCGTCGGCACGGGAGATTCTCACCGCGCTGGAAGGGGCTACCGCCGCGACCGGGGTAACGAGGTTTCATCAGAGCCTGTCCCGGCGCCAGCGTGCGATCGGCTTCGGCGCCGCCGCCGCAGTCGTGCTGGTGGCGAGCATCGTTCTGGGCGGTGGACGCGCCAGCGATGCCGTGTCGGTGGCGGTGATTCCCTTCCTGAATGCCGGAGCCGATTCCACGGAGGCGTACCTTGCTGATGGTCTGGCCGATGGTCTGGCCACGGGCCTGGGAAAGGTCAAAGGCCTCCGCGTTGTGTCGCGTTCACTGAGTCGGCGGTACAAGGGCGTTCAGGCGCTGGATCCCCGCGAGGTGGGCCGTGAACTCTCGGCGACACAGGTGCTGCAGGGTTCCGTGAGACGGACACAGGGTCGCATCCAGGTGTCGGCGCAGCTCACCGACGCGAATGACAACAGCGAAGCGTGGTCTGAGACCTACGACCGTGCCGCGACGGACGCGCACGTCGTCCAGGAAGAGATCACCCGGGCGATCGTCGACGCCCTGAGGGAGCGGCTGGGCGTGGACCTGGCGGTTCCTGACAAAGTGGGAAGCGGCACGTCCAACGCAGATGCGTACGACCTGTTCCTGCGCGGCCAGTTTCTGCTGCAGCGCCGTGGCATCGGCGTTCGACAGGCGATCACGAACTTCGAGCGAGCCATTCAGCTCGACAGCAATTTTGCGGCGCCGCGCGCGTCACTCGCGCTCGCCCTCGAGTTGCTTCCGTACTTCGAGGAACGGGACGAAGCAGCCGTGCGCCCCCTGGCGGTTGCCGCGGCCAACTTTGCGTTGGCTCGCGACAGCACCCTCGCCGACGCGCACACCGCCCTCGCCATGGCGCACCAGCATGCGTACGAATGGCGGGCGGCCGAAACGCGGTATGAGCGCGCGATGGCACTGGATCCGGACGAAGCCGATGCGCATATCCAGTACGGTCGCTTCCTATTCTCCATGGGACGTGTCCGTCCGGCACTGGCGCGGTTCGAGCGCGCGCGCACGCTGGCTCCGTATTCCGCGGTGGCGTCAGGGTGGGTCGGGCACCTGCTCGACTTGTCAGGGAGGCCTCACGAGGGCCTCGCGGAGCTCACGCGTGCTCTCGAGATCGATTCCACCAGTCCTCCAGTGCTGATCTTTGCCGCGCAGGCTCACCTCTCGCTCGGAAACTTCGAGGCGGGGAAGAGGCTCATGGAGCGGCTCTGGCGCACCGTCCCCCAGTGGCGTCCCCCGGCGGCTCACATGTTGTCAGCGCTGGGCGACACCAGCAGAGTCCGCGACCTCATGCGAGAGACTGGGATCGCCGGTGAACCGATAGCGCGACCGAACCTGCGATCCGCCATTCTGTACCTCGCCATTGGTGACACCGCCGCCGTCCTCGATGCGCTGGAGCGCGCGACCGCGGCGGGCGAGAACTGGCCGATGTACTATTCTCTCAGCGAGCGCCAGTTCGACGTCCTGCGCGGGAATCCGCGGTTCGCCGCGTTAGTCCGCTCGGTCGGACTCGACGAGGCGACCTTCACATCGCCTGACGGCGGGAGGTCGCGATGAAACGGGTTGTCCTCTGCCTGTTGGCCGCACTGGCCCCGATTCCGGGGCACGCCCAGACATCGCGGGTAAACGTTGGGGACGCGGTGATTCACTACGAAATCACCGGCGAGGGTCCGCCGCTCGTCCTCATTCACGGATGGGCGCAGGACCTGACTATCTGGGATGACCAGGTTCGTGAGTTCTCGCGGCAGTTCCGTGTGCTGCGTTACGACCGCCGTGGCTACGGCCGCTCGACGGGACACGCCGACCCGACCGCCGATCCGGATGACCTGCGGATCCTGCTCGACAGCCTCGGCATTCGTCAGGCGCACGTGCTCGGCCTCTCGGCGGGATCAGCGGTCGCGCTCAACTTTGCGGTCGCTTTTCCGCAACGCGTTCGCGCACTGGTGCTGTACGGGCAGACCCCACCGTCCGGCTTCACGCCGGAGATTCCCGGTCCCGTCGTCGCCTTCCGCGAGATCGCACGCACGCACGGTCTCGACTCTGTGGGAAAGGCACTCCGGTCACACCCCCTGGCGTGGATGCCGCCGGATCGGCCCGAACTCGAGGAAATGATCAAGGCGCAGTGGGCTCGTTACGATGGGCGCGACCTGCTGGATCCGCGACCACCGTCCGGACGCGTCGCGGCGGCAAGGATGGATCAGCTCGGGGGAATCCGCGCACCGACGCTGCTCATCTCCGGCGACCACGAACTGCCCCTGCTCCAGCAGGTCGCCGACACGCTCGTCAGGCGCATTCCCGGTGCGAAGAAGGTCGTGATCACCGATGGAGGTCACGGCGCCCATTTCGCGCAGCCGGCGCGGTTCAATGCAGCCGTACTGGCCTTCCTGGCTGAAGCCGCTCGTCGCGGGCCTCCGCCGGAGTGGCCACCGGTCGCCACGTTCTCGATCCTGGCCATGGACTCGGCAACCGGCGAGATCGGCGGGGCCGTGCAGTCGCGCGTCTTTTCCGTCGGCAACGGCGTGTTATGGGCCGAGGCCGGAGTGGGCGCGGCGGCGACGCAGGCCATCGTGGACGTGAGCTACGGTCCGCAGGCCATCGCCCTGCTCAAGCAGGGGCTCAGCGCCGAACAGGTGGTGACCCGCGTGCTGGAGGC
>DAIUET010000133.1:0-5151 GCA_036845045.1 Gemmatimonadaceae bacterium
CCGCTGATCCCCGCGATGAGTGCGAGCTGGTCGCCACGCGTCCAGCCGCGGGCGGTCCTTGCCGCCAGCTCCAGCACCGGACGCAGCAACGCATGGCGGGGATCCCTGATGGCGAATTGCGTGGTGTGTACGCCGACCGCGATGCCGCCGGCGCCGGCGTCGATGTAGTAGCGCGTCAGTGCCACCTGGCGCCGCTCGTCCAGCCGGCGTCGCGCCGTCAGCGCCAGCGGGTGGGCCGGGATGACCCACCCGCGCCGCAGGTGCCGGCCGATGTTCAGAAGCTCCCCTCGCGCTGCTCGAAGTGCGTCGGCCTGCCTAACGTGACGCCGCCGTGCGCCACCCAGTCGGCGACCCACGCGATGAGCCGCGTGGCGGAAATGGATGGCATCCCCCAGAGGGCCTGCGCCCGGGTGGTGTCGCTCAGCAGCGCGTCCGCGGCCTCGGCGCCCGCAAACACCGGCTCACGCCCGAATAACCGGCCGAACTCGAGCGCGATCTCGCGGATCGACAGGATCTCGGGACCGGTGACGTTCACCACGAACGGCGGAACCGCGGCGTGCGACAGGCACTGGACGACCTGGGCCGCCGCGTCGCCCTGCCAGATGACGTTCACAAATCCCATCCGCAGGTCCACCGGCGTCCCGTTCGCGACCCGCAGCGCCACATCGACGAGGACGCCGTACCGGAGGTCCACGGCATAATTCAGTCGGACGATCGCGATCGGCGTGCCTCGCGTGCGCGAGGCATGCTCGAGCACCCGCTCCCGGCCCAGGCACGACCAGGCGTACTCGCCGATGGGCCCCGGCGGGTCCTCTTCTCGCGACCCGGCCCCCTGCGCCGGAGTCAGCGGATACACGTTCCCCGTCGACAGCGCGACGATCCGCGAGCCGCGGAACCGGTCGGCCACCAGCGCCGGCACGACCGTATTCGTGACCCAGGTGGTCGAGGGGAGCGAGCGCGTCCCGAATTTCTGGCCGGCGAGGAAGATCACGTTAGGCGTCTCGGGCAGGGAGGCGAGGGAGGCCCAGTCGGTGAGGTCGGCCCGCACCACATCGATTCCCGCTTCCACCAGCTGGTCCGCCACGGGACCGCTGGTGAAGCGCGACACCGCCAGCACGCGGCGTGGTTCCCCGGCCTGATCTGCCGCCCGCCGGACCATCCGCGCCACCGACGGTCCCATCTTGCCACCGGCTCCCAGTACCGCGACGTCGCCGGGACACGATTCCAGGGCGCGGATGACGCCAGAAGACGGGCGCGACAGCGCCTCCTCGAGTTCAGCCTCGTTGCGTGGCGCCTGCTCTCCGGGATACGTCATTCCGCCACACCCCTTGGCAACCCTTCCTCACCGCCTTCCGGACACGAAGGGACGGGCAGGGTGCCGCCTGCGGCCTCCGACGTGCCCACAAAGCCGTTACGGCGGTGCGTCCCGTCGCAGAAGGGCTTGGTTGACGAGCCTCCGCAGCGGCACAGGGCGATCGACCGTCCGGGTTCAGGGACGAGCGTATTACCGTCCGCATCCACCACGGTTATGCCAGGCGCCTGATCGGCCGAGATCAGGTATGGCCCGTTTCGCTTCAGCCGAATCGTGATGCTCACGCCGCCATCTCGTCATCCCGGAGTTGGTACTTTGCCTAGAGTACGGTCGCGATCGCGCGATCTCAACGCAGCCGGATGGCGAACCGTTTTCCTCGGTGACGGTTAGCACTGGCTCAGGCCGGTCGTCGATGGTGAAATTGAGTGCCCCCGGGGCCAGGCGTTCAAACACAGGAAGCCCAAATGCGCGTTGTCATCCGCCGAGTTGCCGTTACCGCCGGCCTTTTCGTTGCTACGACAGCGGACGCGCAGCAGGACACCGTTCGGGCTGACAGTGGTCGCCGACTGGAACGGATGACGATTACTGCCACCCGTCCCCCGCTCACGACGGCGGTCGGTGGCGTGGGTGTCCTGGTGGTGGCGCCCGATTCGATGCGTCTCACGCCGTCTCCCGTCCTGGCCGATGTGCTGCGGGGCATTCCGTTCGTCCTGGTGAGGCAGAATTCCCGGGGAGAAAACGAAATCTCGATCCGCGGATCCGACTCGAGGCACCAGGTCGTGCTCTACGACGGGATTCCCCTCACGCTCGGCTGGGACAGCCGTACGGACGCTTCGCTCATTCCGATGGGCGGGGCGCGGAGCATCGCGGTGGCCCGCGGCCTGTCGACGCTGTTGCAGGGACCTAACGTGATCGCGGGCGCCGTGGCGGTGGACCTGAACCGCGGCGACAGCGACAACACCACCGAGACCAGCGCCGAGCTGCGGACCGGCATCGACCAGGTCGGGGCCAGCGCGGTGTTCGGGTCCGTCGTGAAGCCGTGGTACTCGTCAGGCGGGAAGTTCACGCTCCGGGCCGGGGGCGGGTACAGCGCGAGGGACGGGTTCCCGCTGAGCAGCAAGGTGAACGACCAGTACGCCTCGGGGGACGAGCGGGCCAATAGCGACTTCGAGGAAATCCAGGCCTACCTGGGGCTGCGGTACACCACGGATGCAGGCCAGTGGCTGGCCGCGTCCGCAAGCGGGTACACCGCGGAACGCGGCGTGCCGCCGGAACTTCACATCGCCGAACCACGGCTCTGGCGCTATCCCGACAGCCGGCGCGTCATCGGGGTCTTCTCCGGCGGTCTGGGGCGGAAGCGCACGCCGTTCGGCAGCGGGGACGTGGAATTCGTGGTCGCCGTGAATGACGGCAGCCAGCAGATCGACAACTACACGTCCCCGGCGTACACCCAGGTCGATGCCACCGAGTACGGCGACGAGCAGACCGTCACCATGCGGGTGGAAGCAGACCACTCGCTCGGTCGCGGTGAATGGCGCAATGCCTTCACCATGGCGACGGTGAATTACCGCGAGCAATTCGACACGGACCCGGCGAGCCGGTATCGGCAGCGGCTCTCGAGTCTCGCGACGGAACTCGATTATCCGCTCTGGGGCTTGTGGCGCGCGAACGTGGGTGGCGCGCTGGAGGCGGCGGACACGCCGCTGACCGGGGGCCGGCCAGCACAAGAGGGCATGGACGCGGGGGCGTTCCGAGTGGGGCTGAGCACCGTGCTGTCGAACGGCGTTCGCGTTCACGCGGCCGCGAATCGCCGGTCCAGGTTCCCGGCGTTGCGCGAGCTGTACTCGGGCGCCTTGAACCGGTTCGAACCGAATCCTGACCTCAAGCCGGAAGGTTTCTCGGGTCTGGAGGCGGGGGCGACGATGTTCATGTCCAACGCCCAGGTGCAGGGCGTCTTCTTCAATAACACCCTTTCCGACGCCATCCTCCGCATCACCCGTCCCGACGGGAAGTTCCAGCGGATCAACCGCGATCGGCTGCGGAGCACCGGCGTCGAACTGCTCGGCCACTGGAGCGGGGAGCGGGTCACGCTGGCCGCGGATCTCATGCTCCAGCGCGTGCGGGTTTCCGATCCGGCGGCCGCAGGGACCGCTCGCCGGCCGGAGAACGTCCCGGAATTGGCAGCCGGCGTGAATCTCGACGTCCGTTTCGGCGAGTCGCTGGCGACCATGGGGCTGGACTACAAGGGTGCCCAGTACTGCCTGCACCCGGACCTTGGCACGAACGTGAAGTTGCGCGGCCGTACCAGCGCCGATGCCAGCGTGGCGCGCGAATTCACCGTGCGTCAGACCGGGTTGTTCTCACGGCTCCGCGCCATGCTGTCGTTCGACAACGCGTTTGACACGGTGATCTACGATCAATGCGGGTTGCCGGAGCCGGGTCGGACGATTCGCCTGGGGATGGCGCTCAGGTAGCATAGGTACGTGAGCTAATTGGGGGTTTATCGCAGGCGGCTTGACGAGCCTCAATTAATCGTTTAGTTAAGAGCTGTGGAACGGAGCCAAGCGACCGCCGAAAAGATTCTGGACGCCTCCGAGAGGCTTTTCGCTACTCGGGGATTCACTGCTACGACTATCAAGCTGATCGCGGCAGAATCACGGCAGAACTCAGCACTTATTTACTACTATTACGACAGCAAGGCGACTCTATACCGTCATGTGCTGGAGCGGGTGATCGGGAGGATCGCCTCGGAGGCCGCCCGACGGCTCCGACCCGACTCCACGCCCGAAGAAGTGGTGGCCGCCGTCGTCGAAAGCCAGGTGGCCGTTCTCACCTCGAATCCCCACCTCCCGGTGCTCATGGCGAGGGAACTCATCGACTGGAAAGCTGCCCACGCCGAACCCGCCATCCGCTCCCTGTCGACCGGCCTTTTCGAGCGCCTTCGAGGCGCGATCGAGACCGGCCAGCGTGAAGGCACCTTCTCACCCACCGTGAACGCGCGGTTCGCCGCGATCTCCATCGTCGCACAGGTAGGCTACCTCGTTCTGGCCAGCCCGGTTGCCGGGATCCTGCTGGGCCGCGGACCGGAGGGACCGACGGCAGATGACGTGACGGAGTTCGGGCATCACGTGGCGGCCTTCTCGCTATCGGCGCTCCGCTCCTTCGAAAACCCGACTCGGGACGGCTCGACCAGGTCCCTGGAGAACGCGACGCCATGAATCGCACGATCGCCGCCGGAACGCTCGTGGCGTCACTCCTCTCCGCCTGCGCATCGGCCGAGGACATTCCGGCGGTTGGCACCATCGAGTTCACCCAGACGGACGTTGCCGGCTCCGTTCCAGCGCGGGTCGAACGGATCCTCGTGGAAGAAGGGGCAACGGTAAGGGCGGGTGATACGCTCGTTATGCTCACACAGACCGGATTGCCTGAGGACATCCAGCAGCGCCGGTCGCGGCTCCAGGCGGCGGAATCGGAGCTCCGGGACCTCCAGCGTGGGGCACGTCCCCAGGAACTCGAACGGGCGCAGGCCGAACTCGCCGCGGCGCAGTCGCAGGCGGTCAAGGCAGCCCAGGATTCCACCCGGCTGGCGCGACTCCTCGCCGCCGGTGCCGTGAGCCAGGCCGACTTCGACGCCGTCGTTTCGACTGCCCGTGTGGCCGCAGCCCGGACGGACGCCGCCCGCGAATCGCTGCAACTCCTCCAATCGGGATCCCGTCCCGACCGGATCGCCGCGGCTCGCGCCGCGGTCGCCACTGCCCGCGCCCAACTCGCCATGGGTGAGGCAGCCGCCGGTGACCTGGTGCTGACGGCGCCGGTGGACGGCCAGGTGCTGGCGCGGC
>DAIUET010000133.1:5161-8642 GCA_036845045.1 Gemmatimonadaceae bacterium
ACCGGGCGAAGTGATCGCGGCCGGGATCCCGGTGTTGTCGTTAGGCGATGCGCGGCATGCCTGGGTCCGCGTCTACGTCCGGGCGCCCGTGTTCGCCGCGATCCGGGTCGGCGACACGGTTCCCGTCACGGTCGACGGCCTGCCCGGCGAAACGTTCCAGGCACGCGTGACCGCGCTGTCCACCGCGGCGGAATTCACGCCGCGCGTCGCCCTCACCGAGGAGGAACGCGCCGACCTCCTGTTCGGCGTGAAGCTCGAACTGTCGGATACCACCGGCCGCCTCAAGGCAGGCTTGCCGGCGACCGCGCACTTCCGCAAGGATGCCGGAACCCGGGCGCGGGATGGCCGTGTGGATTCCACCGACCGCCAGCCATGACCGCCCCCGCGACCGGCGCGGTTCACCATCCGGCCCCGGACGCGGAGCCGGCCGTCACGACCACTGCCCTCCGGAAGGTGTTCGGGTCCCTGGTCGCCGTGCACGGCCTGGACCTGACGATCCACCGCGGCGAGGTCTTCGGCCTGCTCGGGCCTAACGGGTCCGGCAAGACGACCACGATCCGCATGCTGTGCGGCCTGCTCGAGCCCTCGGCGGGGACTGCGGTTGTGGCGGGAATCGACGTCGGCAGCGATCCGGAAGGGGTGCGCCGGCGCATCGGCTACATGTCACAGCGCTACGGGTTGTACGACGACCTGCGCGTCGTCGAGAACATGACGTTCTACGCCTCGATGTACGGCCTGCGCGGCGTCCGCCGTGATACGCGGGTGCAGGCACTGCTCGACGACCTCGGCCTCCGCGGCCGCGCCCACCAGATGGCGGGCACGCTGTCGGGTGGCTGGAAGCAGCGGCTCGCACTGGCCTGTGCGACGGCGCACCAGCCCGACATCCTGTTCCTCGACGAGCCCACTGCCGGCGTCGATCCCGCCTCTCGGCGGCTCTTCTGGGAATGGATCTACGCCCTGGCGCGCGCCGGGACCACGGTCCTCGTCAGCACCCACTACATGGATGAAGCCGAACGGTGCCAGCGACTCGGCTTCCTCTCGCGCGGCCACCTGATCGCGTTAGGCACCGTGGCCGAGGTGACGAAATCGTTCGACCAACCCTCGATCGAAGACGTGTTCATCGAGCTGCAGCGCAGAGATGAAGGCAGAGGCCAGAGGCCAGAGGCCAGAGGCAGGCAGGGGCCCTGATGCTTGAAACCGTCCGCTCGTCGCCCCTGTGGCCCATGCTCTGGAAGGAGTTCGTGCATCTGCGGAGGGACCGGTTCACCCTCGGGATGCTCGTGGGCATCCCC
This sequence comes from Gemmatimonadaceae bacterium, assembly GCA_036845045.1. GTDB lineage: Bacteria > Gemmatimonadota > Gemmatimonadetes > Gemmatimonadales > Gemmatimonadaceae > JABWBJ01. The sequence continues at coordinate 6,454 of DAIUET010000133.1, forward strand.
GCGATCCAGTTGCTGCTGTTCGGGTTCGCGATCCGCATGGAGGTGCGCCACGTGCCGGCAGTCGTGCTGGACGAGTCGAAGACCAGCGAGAGCCGTGCGCTGACGCAGGCCATGGTCAACACCGGCAATTTCGACCTGGTCGGTCCCGTCGCCGATCGCGACGAGCTGCGACGGGCCATCGAGCGCGGTGATGCACGCGCGGCGATCGTCATTCCGCCTGACTTCGAGACCGACCTCAAACGGCGGCGGTTGGCCACCGCCCAGGTCATCATCGACGCCGCCGACCCGCTCGCGTCGCAGGCCGCCATCTCCGCGGCCGCCCTCGCGTCGGCGACGCGGAACGCGGCGCTCGCCCCTTCGACGGCGCGAACCGGACGCCTCGAGGTCCGCGTACGACCCTGGTACAATCCCGCGCTCGAAAGCTCGATCTACATCGTGCCCGGCGTCGCGGGACTGATCCTCATGCTGACACTCTCCGCGATCGCATCGATGTCGATCGTGCGCGAGCGCGAACGGGGAACGCTGGAGCAGCTGATCGTTACACCCGTCACGCGCGCGGGCCTGATGCTCGGCAAGATCCTGCCGTTCGCGGTGGTGGGTTACATCCAGATCACGGTGATCCTGCTGCTCGGCCGTTTCGTGTTCGATGTGCCGCTGCGGGGGAGCCTCCTCCTCCTCTATGCGGCCAGCGGCCCATTCATCCTCGCCAGCCTGGCACTCGGCCTCTTCATCTCGACCGCCGTGAAGACCCAGGTCCAGGCGATGCAGCTGTCGTTCCTGGTCATTCTTCCGTCGGTGCTGTTGTCGGGATTCATGTTCCCCCGGGAAGCCATGCCGGTGGCGGCCCAGTGGATCGGGGGCGCGATCCCGCTGACTTACTTCCTGCGGATCCTCCGCACGCTTCTGCTCAAGGGGGCCGGCATCGAGGCAATCTGGAGGGACGTGCTCGCGTTATGCGCGTTCGCGGTGGTCCTCGTAGCTCTGAGCGCGACGAGGTTCCGCAAATCGCTCGATTGATTCACCGGCTTTCATTTCCGGCATTGGCAAGGCGCACGGTTGGCGACCGTTGAGATGCCGGCGCGCATGGTCCTTCAGAGCGAGATAAAGATCGTCCGCGAGACGGATTCAGCCGCTGGGGACGCACGATAACGTTCGTATAGAACGCTGCCGCTCCAAAACCCGAGGTGTTTTGCCCCGGTTCAGCGGCGCCGTTGTCGTGTCAGTCGCAGTCCCGGCTCTCGGCCGGAACTTCAGATTGACCCTCACGCGTGAGGCGACTTCATGGATAGCACACTCCTGATCGTGATTATCGTGTTGCTGGTGCTTTTCGGCGGTGGATGGGGATGGTCGCGACGGGGCAGATAATTGTCATGACGGCGGTCGCCGGCGATTCACCACGGCCGAACTGATCGGCCCCAGCCAAAAACACAATGACAGACAAAGACAAGACCTGGACCGAAAAGGGAATCGAGGATTCCGCCGAGGGTAAGGCGAAGGACCTCAAGGGAAAGGTGAAGGACGCGGTCGGCGGCCTCACTGGCGATTCCAGCCTCCAGGCCGAAGGCAAGATCGATCAGCTCAAGGGGAAGACTCAGGACACGCTTGGCAAGGCTGAGCGGAAGATCGACGACGTGATCGAGCCGTAGGCTCCGCGTCGATCAGGGCAACACCAGGAACGCGGAATGGGGTCAGCGTCGAGTCACGTGATTCGACGCTGACCCCATTTCTGCGTGGGAGCGGAACTTACCGTCGGAGCCCGAGGATGAATTGCGCAACCAGCGGCACCACCGTTGGAGCGAGCGGGATCGTGCGGTCTGTGTACGCGGCCATCTGTTGCTGGGCCGTGGTGCCCGTGGCCGGTTTCAGCACGTGGTTCACGCCGGGCAGGATTTCGAGCCGGACGTCAGGACGTGCGGCCGCGAGCGCGCGTGCGTCCGCGGGCGTGATCTGAACATCCGTCTCACCCTGTACAACGAGCGTGGGAACGCGCAGGCCGCGCAGCAAGGCGACGGGGTCGATCGCCTGCCAACTCTTCAGAAAGCGCCGGTTTACCGGTACGAACAGCGCCTCGAGCCCCGCGGGGGCCGTAACGACCGAGTCGGTGTTGATGTAGATCGCCCATGTCGAGTCGAATGCCGAGAGCAGCGGAGCCGGCAACTGCCGGCCGAGCTGCTCGCGCAGGATGACCG